>NZ_JALLAL010000070.1:0-10450 GCF_023062615.1 Brachybacterium sp. Marseille-Q7125
CACCGGCACCCCAGCGGCACCCCAGGGCCCCCCGCGGCCGGCGGCAGCTGTGCACAGGCCCCCCCCCCCCCCCCCCCCCCCCGCGGCCCCCCCCCGCCCCCCCCCCCCCGCCCCCCCCCGCCGCTCCCGCGCGCGATGTTGTCGGCCAGATGTCCTTCCTGGACCGCTGGCTGCCGGTGTGGATCCTCGCCGCGATGGTGCTCGGCCTGCTGCTGGGCCGCCTGATCCCCGGCCTCAATGAGGCGCTGGATGCGGTGAGCATCGCCGGGGTGTCCGTGCCGATCGCCATCGGGCTGCTGGTGATGATGTACCCGGTGCTCGCGAAGGTCCGGTACGACGAGACGCAGCGCATCGGCGCCGATAAGCGCCTGATGATCAGCTCGCTGGTGCTGAACTGGATCGTCGGCCCCGCTCTCATGTTCGCCCTGGCCTGGATCTTCCTCGCGGACCTGCCGGAATACCGCACGGGCCTGGTGATCGTGGGGCTCGCCCGCTGCATCGCGATGGTCCTGATCTGGAATGACCTGGCCTGCGGCGACCGGGAGGCCGCGGCCGTGCTGGTGGCCATCAACTCCGTGTTCCAGGTCCTCGCCTTCGGGGCGCTCGGCTGGTTCTACCTGCAGGTCCTGCCCGGCTGGCTGGGGCTGCCCACCACCAGCGTCGAGTTCTCCGTGGGCGCGATCGTGCTCAGCGTGCTCGTGTTCCTCGGCATCCCGCTGGTGGCCGGCTTCCTCACGCGGCTCATCGGCGAGCGGACCAAGGGCCGCACCTGGTACGAGGAGCGGTTCCTGCCGCGCATCGGCCCCTTCGCCCTGTATGGGCTGCTGTTCACGATCGTGCTGCTGTTCGCGCTGCAGGGCGATGCGATCCTCACCTCGCCCGGAGACGTGGCCCGCATCGCCGTGCCCCTGCTGGCCTACTTCGTGCTCATGTACCTCGTGGCGCTGCTGGTCAGCCGGGGGATCGGCCTGGACTACGCGCGCTCGACCACGGTGGCGTTCACCGCCGCGGGCAACAACTTCGAGCTCGCGATCGCGGTGGCGATCGGCACCTTCGGCGTCGCCTCCGGGCAGGCGCTCGCCGGGGTGGTGGGGCCGCTGATCGAGGTGCCGGTGCTGGTGGGGCTCGTGTACTTCACGCTGTGGATCGGCCCGAAGCTCTTCCCCAGCGACCCCACCCTGCCGCAGCGGTGACGGCGGGGTGTGCGTCACCCTTTCGCCGCAGACGGCTGCGTTTCTGTGGGAATGGGGCATGGATAAGCACCAGAACGTAGCCGCATCGAGAGGGGGCGGGGATGATGGGCGCATGAGCTCCCCTGCTGCGACGTCGAATGCCGCCGAGACTGCCGACCGCCGCGATGCGGCCGATGCCCCTGACACCGCCGACTGCCGCGATGCGGCCGAACCCTCTGACGCCCCCGGCACCTCCCGTACCCCGTCCGTCCTCTTCGTCTGCGTGAAGAACGGCGGGAAGTCCCAGATGGCCGAGGCGCTCATGCGTCATCGGGCGGGCGAAGCCATCGCGGTCCACTCCGCCGGCACCCAGCCCGCGAGCGCCATCAACGCCCTGTCCGCCCAGGTCATCGCCGAGGTGGGGGCCGACATGTCGACCGGAGTCCCCACGCCGATCGACCCTGATCTGTTGGCCCGCGTGGACCGCGTGGTGGTGCTCGGCCGCGAGGCGCAGGTGGACCCCGTGCCCGGTATGCGCGGCACCATCACCACCTGGCATACCGATGAGCCTTCCGAGCGCGGCATTGAGGGGGAGGAGCGCATGCGCCTGGTCCGCGACGACATCGACGCCCGCGTGACACAGCTGCTCGAGGAGCTCACGGCCGAGGGGTGAGCGCCGCTCAGCGGCGTCGCCGGGGTGTGGCGTAGCCCGCACTGCGCCCGGCCACGGCAGCCTGCCCAGACCCGCAGCGCGCGATTGTGGTGCGCCTATGACCGATGTAGACCCCTGCATCGGTCATAGAGCTGCCACAAGCGTGGCGGGGGCTGAGTGCAGGGACCAAGCGATGCGTCCCGTAGTTCTCCTCGCGACGCACCGGCTCCGAGCGCGCAGGGCGCTTAGGCCTGGGCTCGTACCTCGACCACCTGAACTTCGTGCGCGGTACACGCCTCGATAAGAGCGTCCGGAACCGGCCCGGTTGTGACCATTACGTCGATCTCCTTCAAGCCTGCTAGCCGAACGGGCGCGCTGCGTGTGAGTTTGGAGCGGTCTGCAAGAAGGACCACCTTCGAGGCCCCTTCGAGGAAGGCGCGTTTGACCAGGTGCTCACGGTCCCCCATCAGATAGACGCCACTTGTATCCACGCTGTTAGCGCCGAGCAGGAGGACGTCTGAAGTGATCTCTTTCGCTGCTGCGGTGGTGCGCGGTCCTATCAGCACTTGACTCTCGGCCAGCAGCTCGCCACCGAGACAGAGCACAGTGGCCGACGTATTGGTGAGCATCTGCTGCAGCACCGGCACGGAGTGGGTAATCACGGTGCCGCGGAAGCTGCGGGGGAGGACCGTGGACACGGCGAAGCAGGTGGTTCCAGAGTCGATGACGACACTATCACCAGGCCTGAGCAGCCCAGCGGCTGCTTCGGCGATAGCCCTCTTGGAATCAGCTTCTTCCTCGGCGCGGCCCGCGTAGGTCGCAGTCCGCAGTAGGCCGTGCGGCAGGCTGACGCCTCCGTGGACCATGCGCAGTTCGCCTTTCTCGGCGAGCCTTCTGACGTCTCGTCGGATGGTCATGTCTGACACGCCGAGCTTTCTGCTCAGCACGGTCGTCGACGCGAAACCGGCACGCTGCAGCTCCGTCGTGATCGCTTCAGCACGTTCGGAGGCGCTGAGCCTCT
The DNA here is from genome assembly GCF_023062615.1 of Brachybacterium sp. Marseille-Q7125. Lineage (NCBI taxonomy): Bacteria > Bacillati > Actinomycetota > Actinomycetes > Micrococcales > Dermabacteraceae > Brachybacterium > Brachybacterium sp. Marseille-Q7125. The sequence goes on from NZ_JALLAL010000070.1 coordinate 2,846, forward strand.
GTGCGCCTGGTTTCGCCATCGGGACCCCTCTGGTCTGTCGCTGTCGGCAGGGTACCAGGATGGTCGGAGTCCAACATTCGGTGTTGACTTTCCAACATCCGAGGTTAGATTAGACACATGCAAGCAGGATTGAGCGATGACGCTTCCCGGCCCCTCTTGGTCTTTGTGGGGGCGGCGACGTTCGATGCGCTCGCCTTGGTGGAGCGCTACCCCGACCCCGATGAACGGGTGGTCGCGTCAGATATTCGCTTCGCTGGCGGTGGTCCGTCTGCGACCGCGGCGGTTGCTGCCGCACGTTTAGGACACAATGTGGCGTTCATTGGCGCGGTAGGCGCCGATGACGCCGGCGACGAGATCATCGCGGGCCTTCAACGCGAAGGCGTCAACACCGAGGCGGTGTTGCGGCTGGATGGTGTTGAATCCGGGGCGAGTGTCGTGGTGATCACGCGGGCTGCGGCGAGCAGGGCTATCAGCAATCGGCCGCTGCCCCGAGCCGATCTCACTTCTCACGCGGCGGCGCGCGAGCTTCTTTCCGCCTCGGCATGGGTGCATACCGACCACATCGGCTGGGAGCCGACGATCAGGACTCTGGGCGAGCTCGAGATGTTGCCTCGGACGTCCTTTGACGGTGGTCACCTGGTGGAGGGTTTTACGGCCGAGGGGTTGGACCTCTATGTGCCAACCATCGAGACCCTCGCGCGCAGAATCGGTCACCTCAGCCAGGTCGAGCTGCTCGAACAGGCCGCCGCAGAGTCCGGGGGCGCAGTCGTCGCCACGCAGGGCGCGGATGGGGCCTGGGCGCTCAGCCCCGGGGAGACGGTGCAGCAAGTCCCGGGGTTCCAGGTCGATGTGCTCTCGACGCTTGGTGCCGGTGATGTGTTCCACGGTGCGCTGCTCGCCCAGATCGTTGAGGGGCGCCCTCTGCTCGAAGCGGTGTCGAGGGCCAATGCCGTCGCGGCCCTCTCCACGCGTGCGCTTGATGGGCGCTCGGGTATCCCCACGCGGTCTGAGCTCGAAGCCTTTCTTTCCTCCGACCGTTCCCCTTCTGTCCCCGATTTCCAGGAGTCACGATGACTGACGCTCAGCCCTTCGATCTCTCTGTGCTGCAGCGCGCCAGCGGCGGCTACGCGATGCTCGCTGTTGACCAGCGTGAGGCGATGCGCAACATGTTCGCTGCACACACCGACGAGCCTGTGACAGACCAGGATCTGCAGGACTTCAAGGTCGCTGCGACGCGAATCCTCACTCCGCACGCATCCGCGGTGCTCGTGGACAAGCAGTTTGCTTTCGACGCCGTGGTTGATGCCGGGGCGGTGGCGCCGGGTTGCGGGCTGATCAGCTCAGCGGACCACTTCGAGTCCGCGCATGGTGAGCTCGTAGGAGAAGTGACGGTCGATGAAGCGGTCGACCCCGCCGTCGCCCGCTCACAGGGCGCCGTGGCGATGAAGCTCCTGGTGCTCTGGCGTGAGGACCAGCCGGCAGGACCGCGTATCGAGATGGTGGAGCGATTTGTCGACCGTGCCCGTTCGGCGGGCCTGATCTCGATCGTCGAGCCCGTTTCTCGCGGACGAGCAGACGGCAAGCCCAGCGATACCGAGGCCGGCGTGCTCGAAGCCGCCAAGGAGCTTGGCGGTCTCGGCTTCGATCTCTACAAGGCCGAGGTGCCCCTGAAGGGACAGGGCGAGGATGACGAGATCCGTCGCCGCAGTGCTCAGCTCACCGAGGCGATCAACAGCCCCTGGGTAGTCCTCAGTTCCGGTGTCCCCCAGGACCGTTTCCCCGATGCGGTGCGCCTCTCCATGAGTGAAGGGGCCGACGGCTTCTTGGCCGGTCGCGCAGTGTGGTCCGCCTGTATCGGCACCCCCGATGTCGAAGAGGCACTTCGCACCGACGCAGTCTCCCGTCTGAAAGCCCTCGGAGAGCTTGTTGACGAGCAGATGGCCTCCCGCGCCTGACGCCTGTCCCCGTGGTCGCAGCGCTGGCTGCGTCCGTATCGCCCTCTGTGCAAGCCGCCGACGCAGTGCAGTTCTCCCGATGAGTGCAGTTCTTACCAATGGAGGTAGACATGAACACCCGATTCAACCGCAGGATGATGCTCGGAATGCTCGGAGCCAGTAGCGCTGCCGCCCTGGCTGCATGCTCCGGACCCGGCAGCACCGGGGGTGGTGAGACGAAGGCTCCGGACACCGATGGTGCTATCGAGGGTGAGGTGTCATTCGCTCACTGGAGGGCAGAGGATCAGGAGGCGTTTGATGAACTGATCGCGACGTTCACCTCCGAGCACAGCGATGTCACCATCGGGCAGGACATTACCCCGTCGAACGACTACCAGACCCAGGCGCTCAATCGCTTGCAGTCCGGCTCAGTGGGGGACATCTTCCCCACTTTCCGCGGTGCCCAGTTCACCCAGTTCGTTGACGCCGGGGTCTACACCGACCTCACCGATCAGGACTTCGTGAGCAACTACGAAGCAGGGCTGATCGAAGCCGGCCAGTCCGACGGTGCGCAGATGGGGTTGCCGTACCAGGTGGTCCTCCCGATGCCGGTAGGGAACCTCGACATCCTCTCTGACGTCGGTTACGAGGAGGCCCCAACGACGTGGGACGACTTCCTCGATATGTGCGACAAGATCAAATCCAAGAACATCACGCCCATGGCCTGGCCGGGTGGCGATGTCGGCAACGCTGGCCAGTTGTACAACTCGATGATCATGAATCTCCAGCCCGAAGATGATGCCTCAGCACAGCTCGAGGCGGGCACTATGAAGTGCACCGACGACTGGTTCTTGGAGATGCTCGAGAAGTACGCCGAGCTGCGCCCCTACTTCCAGTCCAACGCCACGGGCACCTCCGTCGAGCCGATCCAGCAGATGTTCGTGGACGGCGACGCTGCGATGCTCGCGACCGGCAGCTACCACATCGCTGCCGTGCGGGCGCTCGGTGCGGAGTTCCCGATGGGGATGTATCCGCCGATCACGTCGAACTCTGACCCGAAGCATTCCGGTACCTATAACGCGACCTTCATCCTCGGCATCAATGCAGCTTCGAACGTCCAGCCAGCAGCGACGGAGTTCCTCCGCTTCCTCTCGGATCCTGCGAACGCCCAGGTGTATGCGGATGCAACTGTCCAGCACGTGAGCGTGGCGGGCGTCGAGTACGAAAACGCGGATCTCAAGGACTTGTCGCCGTGGCTGGAACGCGAGGATCTCATGCTCGCTGCGCGCTTCCAGTTCAACGACCTGGATATCCGCAATGCCGTTGAGGGGGCGTGCATCGAAGTCGTCGGCGGTGCGGAACCTGCCGCGGCTGCCGAAAAGGCCCAGGGCGTCATCGACGAGCGCCTCTGACCGATCTCCCATCGCCCGGGCGCCAGGACGGCGCCCGGGCCCCATCTCCCGGAGTACTTATGACTCAGCAGGCCACCCCTGCCGGCGCGGCACCCGCCAACGGTCATTCCACTGAGACAGGCCCGGACCGTTCGGTGGCACGCCGCGGTGTGGACAGCGGACCAAGCCGTCGCAGGCGTCGTGCGGCGACAGCGCCTCCCCTCTCGATCTACCTGTTCCCTCTGCCCGCGCTCGTCGTGTTCGTCATCTTTTTCATGATCCCGACGCTGCAGGCGTTCCAATACGCGATCACGGATTGGAACGGGTACAGCGCAGACTTCAACTGGGTAGGCCTGGACAACTTCAAGCGGGCCCTGGTCGGCGACAGCCTGTTCCACAACGCCCTGTTCAATAACCTCAAGTTTCTTCTGGTCGTGCTCTTTGTGCAGACCACGTTCTCGCTGATCCTGGCGCTGGCGCTGCTGCGTAACACTCGGATCCATATCGCGTTGCGGGCACTGTTCTTCTTTCCGACGATCCTGTCCTCGGTATCGGTTGCCTTCGTCTGGAAGTTCATCTACGACCCGAGCTACGGCCTGGGGAACTCGATTCTGGGTGGTATCTCCGCAATCTCGCAGGCCATCGGTCTGGATGTCGACCTGACCTCGAGCTTCCTCGGCAATGACGCGCTGGCGATCTACTGGATCGCGCTGGCGCAGTGCTGGGCGCACATCGGTCAGCTGATGGTCATCTACATCGCAGGATTGCAGGCCATCCCCGCGGAGCTGTACGAGGCCGCTGAGATGGACGGGGCCGGCCGCTGGCAGAGGTTCTGGAACGTGACCTGGCCACAGCTCGCCGCCCCGACCGGCATTGTCATGGCCTACACCACTGTCCAGTCATTCAAGGCTTTCGACCTGATTCTGGGCTTGTCCGGTATCCCGCCGAAAGGCTCGACCGACATCCTCTCCACCCGTATCTATACGACCTTCGCGAACTCGCAGTACGGCTACGCGGCTGCGGAGTCCGTAATCTTCATGATCCTGATCGGTGTGATCACCTGGTTGCAGCGCCGCGCGATCCACGCCGTCCATCCGAGTGAGGACTGATCCGATGATGTTCAATCTGGGCAGGCGTGCCCTTCTCCTCGTGTACTCGCTGCTGATCATCGTGCCTCTGCTGGTGGTGATCTTCGGGAGCGTCAAGACGCAACCACAGTTGTTCGCCGACCCTTTCTTACCTGCCAGTGATCCGCAGCTGGGCAATTACTCGGAGGCGATGCTGAACCAGGGCATCGGCCAAGCGATGCTCAACAGCGCGATCGTCACCCTCTCCTCGGTCAGCCTGACCCTCGTGCTGGGAAGCCTCGCAGCATACGGCATCGCCCGAATCCCAGGGTGGAAGGGCGCGCTGATCTTTGGGTTTCTCATTCTCGGCATGGCAATCCCGGCGCAGGCGAACATGATCCCGCAGCGGGTTCTCTTCCAGAACCTGGGGCTGCTGGACAGCTTGTTCGGTCTGGTTCTCATTAACATTACGATCACCCTGCCCGTCGCGACCTTCATCATGGGCGGGTTCATGAAGACTCTTCCGCGCTCGATGTTCGAGGCCAGCTCAATCGACGGAGCAGGAACCTTCCGAACGTACCTGCGCATCGCGCTGCCTTTGTCGGCACCCTCGATCGCCGCGACCGCGATCTTCCTATTTGTCATCCATTGGAACGATCTGCTCTACCCGCTGCTGTTCATCCAGTCGCCGTCCAAGCGCACACTGCCGCTGGCACTGCTGAACTTCCAAGGCGAGTTCCTCACCAACTACCCGCTGTTGTTCACAGGAGTGGTAATCGCGTCCTTGCCGATGGTGGTCGCGTACGTCTTCCTGCAGCGGTACTTCGTGGCCGGCATGACCGCAGGTGCCAATAAGGGGTGACGGCACATTCCGTCGTGGATCTCACCGCGCTCTTCCGCTCCACCACAAGCTTTCGCCATCATCTCCTGAGGAGGATCCTCCGTGACCATTCCGCCTGCCGGCACTCTTCTGGCTCGGCGCATCACCGAATGCAAGATTGATCCGTCCGGACTTGATCTTGTGGTCGATGCCTTCGCCGGGGTGCATCTTGATGGCGCACCCGGGTGGCTGACTGGTGAAGACCCCAGAGACCTGGGGGTCGAGCTGACGATGCCCAATCTTCCGCGGGATCTTCAGCTCCCCCCGGCAACTACCCATCCTCACCGAGTGCGCGTGGATGTCATTGCTGAGGATTTGATCCGGATCCGCTCCGGGGCGCCTGACCATTGGGCGTTCGATGACAACGGGACTGGACTGGGGATCGTTACCGACCCTCTCGCGGGCGGTGCAGATGGGGCAGTCGCAGGGCGGGTCGATGAAGGCGAACAGGAGATCGCCCTGCGTGCGGGTGCGACCAAGGTGCGCATTGGCCGGTATCCCTTCTCGCTGGCGATTGAACGGTCGGGAGACACGATCCTTCGTACCTCGGATCGTCTACGCCAGGTGGCAGGACTGCCTACCGCCCCACCGCTGTTACGTCGGCAGGGCAAGCACTCCATCAGCTTCGAGCTCGGGACCGATGAAGACATCACTGGTTTCGGCGAACAGTTTGGTCGGCTGGTCAAGAACGGGCAGCATCTGGACCTGCGCGTCGAGGATGCTCTGGGCACGGGGACGGGCCTGACGTACAAACCTATTCCGGTGTGGCACTCCAGCGCCGGGTACCTCGGTTTCCTCAACACCGGGGCGCGCGTCGGATGCGACATCGGCCATTCAATGCCCAGCGTGCTGTCGCTGACGAATGACGACGACGCGATCGACCTCTACCTCGTCCTGGGGGACAGCATCCCCTCCCGGCTCACGCGTTACACGCAGCTGACCGGCCGTGGACCGCAGCCGCCGCTGTGGGCCTTCGGCTACTGGATGGGACGCTGCCGCTACCACTCGCGCGCCGAGATGCTCGACGTCGCCGAACAGATGCGCACTGAGCAGATCCCTTGCGATGTGCTTCATCTGGACCCGGACTGGCTGGTCACTGACAGGCTCAACACGGACTTCATCTGGAACGCCGAGCGGTTCGGCGACCGCGCCGAGTTCATCGCTGCGCTGCGTGAATACTCGCTGAGGCTGTCGGTCTGGGAGGTGCCCTACATCGATCCGGCCTCCCCTCTTTACCCGGATGCTGAGGCTAAGGGGTACCTGGTACGCACAGCCTCCGGAGAAGTCGCTCACCTCCAAGGGACACCCACACCGGACGGCCGCCCGCGAGCTCTGGTGGACCTGACTGACCCTGGCGCACGCGCCTGGTGGCAGGGTCTACATCGCGCATTCCTCGACGACGGCGTGGCAGTGTTCAAGACCGACTTCGGTGAGGGGCTGCCCGATGATGCCGCGCTCGCGGACGGAACGCCGCCCGTACACGCGCACAACCTCTTCCCGTTGCGCTACAACGCGGCGATTTCCGATGGCATCGGAAGGTACACTGGTCGCTCGCCGCTGGTCTGGGGTCGCTCCGGCTGGGCGGGCTCGCACCGCTACCCCGGCCAGTGGGGCGGAGACGCGGAGTCGACCGTCGCCGGGATGCAGGCCACCGTACGCGGCGGCCTCTCTTACGCCGTCAGCGCCCCCGGGTTCTGGAGCCATGACATTGGCGGATTCTTCGGTCCCGAACTGACGGGACCGCTGTACGTCCGGTGGACTCAGCTCGGTGCCCTCTCGCCGCTGATGCGGGCGCACGGGTTGCGTCCTCGTGAGCCCTGGGCATTCGGCGCCGAGGCGCTCGAGACCACCCGCGAATGGGTACGGCGCCGCTACGCGCTGCTGCCCTATCTATGGCAGGTGGCGAAGGAGTCCGCCGAGAACGGCTGGCCGGTGATGAGACCACTCGACTTCCATGCTCCCGGCGATCGGGTGGGCCGAGGGATCGATGATGCCTACCTGCTGGGCCGGGACCTGTATGTGGTACCGGTGTTCAGCGACAGCTCAGACCCGGTGCGCCGCACGTTCTGGGTGCCTGAGGGCCGATGGGAGGATCTCTATACCGGCGAGCATTATGAGGGCGGTCGGTATGCCGAGCGCCTCTGCACGCTGGAGGAGATGCCGGTGCTCGCGCGTGACGGTGCCGTGATCCCCATGCTCGATATCGGGCTCTTCGCAGATGAGGGTGTAGGTGGTCGCGGGGTGGGCGCGTCGGTGTGGGGGTAGAGGTCGAGGTCTCCTTCATGCTGGAAGCTCTGACCCAACCTGCATGAGGAAGACCTCGACGTGGCCTA
>NZ_JALLAL010000071.1:0-10394 GCF_023062615.1 Brachybacterium sp. Marseille-Q7125
GCGGGGCGACGGGGTGGGGCTAGCGCTGGAACTCGTCGATCGCCTGTTTGATCTGCTTGCCGGTGCGGACCAGGATCGGCAGCGCGAAGAACATGACGAACCACCAGTTGCCGAAGCCCACGCGGTACATCGTGAACATGATGAAGACCAGGACGATCAGCTGGCTGAACAGGGAGAACCCGATCTTCGCCAGCGGCGGCTTGCTGCCGTGTGCGGTGGACGCGGCGAAGCCGCCCGTCGTATCCGAGCCGGCGGGCTGGTAGTCCCCGTCGGCCTGCGAGCTGAACTGCGGGGTGAAATCCGAGACGAAATCCGGCGACGGTGCGGGGGTGCCTGCCGCCTCTGTCGAGGGCGGCTGCGATGCAGCGTCAGGGCTGGGATCACGGTCCTTCCCGCCCAGCCACGACGGATCCCCGCCCGGTCCGTGCTCGCCATTCCCACGCAAGATTCCCATGGTCACGCATGGTAGGCCACGGGGTGGGGAGGGGCCGACGGGGGGCTCGGACCGGCGACCGGGGCTGGGGCCCGCGACCTCTCCTCCACAATGCCCCTTCATCCACAATCCGGGGCCGGAGGTGGTGGCGGCGCGGCGCCGTCTGGACGATGGGGACATGAGCATCAGCGACCCCGAGGGCCCTAAGCGCCCCTCCGAACGCCACCCGGTGGCGGGGCCCGATGATGCGCTGCGCGCAGCCGCCGGGCAGCTCACGGCACTGAATGCCGGGGCCTCCGCCCGGGAGCTCGTGGCGGAGGTCCTGGCCACCGTGCATGCGGCGTTCACTGCGACGCAGGCGGTGAGAGATCCGCTGCCCGAGACCGCGCCGGACAGCGCCGAGGAGGCTCTCCCCGCGGTGGCGGGTATCGCCCAGCTGCGCTCCATGCTCGGCGGGATCGAAGCATCATGGCAGGTGACCGCGGCAGAGCGGATCCGTCGGGACGACGCGGCACACGGCGTGGCCACCGCCAAGCAGGGGCGCGGAGCCGGGCATGAGCTGGCCCTGGCCCGGCGGGTCTCGCCATCGTCCGCTGACCTGTCCCTGGCCGCCGCTCGCCGGCTCGTCCAGCAGATGCCCGGCACGCACTCCCGTCTGCGCCATGGCACGATCACGCACGCGCAGGCCCGCGCCGTCGCCTCCTCTCTCGACCGCGCACAGCCGCACACCTGCACACAGATCGATCGGATCCTCAGCGAGGGCCCGGAGGCACTGGACGGTATGGGGACCCGGCGCGTCCGCGCCCACATGCAGCAGCTCATCCAGGAGCTGGAACCGGAGAAGTCTCGCGAACGCGCGGAGCGAGCCGCCCGGGAGCGCCACGTGCGGATGCAGCCGATGCGTGACGGGATGGCGCGCTTGACCGCGGTGCTGCGGGCGATTGATGCGACCGCGGTGATGGCCACCCTGGATCGATCCGCCAGCGCCCTGAAGGCCTCGGGCAGGCCCGGGTCGCACGCGGCGCTGCAGGCGGATCTGCTGGTCGAGGCTGTGCTGCGGGCCCCGGAACAGGCACAGAAGACGCCGGGTTCGGCGCTGCGGTTCATCCGCCCGAGCCTTGATGTGGGCGTGATCCTCTCCGATGCCGCGCTGCTGCATCCGGGGCGCTACACCGGCTGCGCGCTACTGGAGGGCTACGGGCCGCTGCCGGCGCACATCGTCACCGACACCATGGCCGGGCAGGAGCCTGGTCGCCTTGAGCACGCCGAACATCACGAACCAGAGGGATCCGATGGCGATGATGAGCTCATCGCGTTCTACCGTCGCCTCTACACCGCGCCGACGAGCGGGCAGCTCGTGGCCCTCGAATCAACCGCCCGGGCCTTCCCCGCGGGCCTCGCGAAGATGATCCGCCTGCGGGACGGCAGCTGTCGCACACCCTGGTGCGATGCACCGATCCGACACATCGACCACGTCCACCCCGTCCGCAACGGTGGCCCCACCAGCTACGCCAACGGGCAGGGGCTGTGCGTGCGCTGCAACCAGCGCAAAGAGCACGGGCTCTGGTCGCTGCGCCCGCAGTCCGCGCAGCCGCCGGAGGCGTGGCACTGGTCCAGCCCGCACGGCGCCATCGGCCGCTCCCCCACTCCTCCCCTGCAGCCGCCCCGGCGCATCCTTCCCCCGCCCCGCCAGGACACGGCGGGCGAGGGGGACCCATCCCGAGATGGCAGCCAGCCCGCCGATGGGACGGATCCCGGCTGAGGCGCGACGCCGCGCCCCTGCTGGAGGCTCAACGCTTCAGCGCTGCTGCGCGTCCTTCGGCACCGTCGTCTCCTGCGGTGCGAGCGCGCCCATCACCCGGTGGGGAACGTAGGGGGCTCCCAGCTCCTCCAGCTCCTCCGCCGTGAGCTTGAGATCCAGCGCCCCGAGCGCTCCGTCGATGTGCGAGGTCTTCGTGGCGCCGATGATCGGGGAGACCACCGGATCCTGCCCGAGCAGCCAGGCGAGCGCCACATGCACCCGCTCCACCCCCCGCTGCTCCGCGATCCGCGCCACGGCCTCGACGATCGCCGATCGGGCTGCACGGGGGATCTTCATGGTCCCACTCGGTGGGACCGGGCGCGAGCGCTGCGCATGAGACGGAGCGGAAGAGTCGGCGCTGTGGGGGCTGCCCCGCGGGCGTCTCACGCGCCTGCGCTGATCCAGGCTGAGCCGCTACCGTCGGACCATGCTGCATCTGAGCGATGACCAGGTCCGTACCCTCCTGCCCACCCCTGCCCGCGCGGTGGAGCTCATGCACGAGACGCTGCTGGCGCTCGCCGACGGCTCGGCCTCGGTGACCCCGAAGTCGCAGGTGGAGCATGAGGAGGGCGGGTTCGCCAACGCCATGCCGGCCACGTGGCCGGAGCGCGGGCTGCTGGGCATCAAGTGGGTGACGATCACGCCGTCGAACCTCGAGCAGGGCCAGGAGATGATCGACGGTCTGATGGTGCTCTCCGGGTCCGACGGTTCCACGCGCGCCACGATGGATGCCGCGGAGCTGACGGCGCTGCGCACCGCCGCCGTCACCGGGGCCTCGCTCGCCCTGGATGATCGGCCCGTGACGTTCCTGGGCACCGGGGTGCAGGCCCGCTCGCATGCCCGCGTGATCGAAGCACTGGGCCGCGGCCCGCTGACCGTCTGGGGTCGCCGCGCTGAGGCGCTCGAGGAGCTGACCGCCTGGTGCGCCGAGCACACCCCGACCCTTGACCTGCGCACCACGACGGACCGCGCCGAAGCGCTCACCGGGGCGAGCGTGGTGATCTCCGGGCTGCCCATCGGCCTGACCGATACTGCACTCTCTCCCGGTGACGTGGCCCCCGACGCGACCCTGCTGCCGCTGGATTACGCCTCCGTCGTCGCAGCGGAGATCGCGCGGACCGGCACGCTCGTCGCCGATGACCCGGAGCAGTTCGAGGCGCTGCGGCCCGTGAAGCTCGGAGAGGATTACCCGCGCGCGACCGGTGCCACCGGCGATCTGCTGCGTCAAGGCCGCCCGGAGGGCCTGGTCATCGCGCAGAACCTGGGGTCGGGCCTGGGGGATGTGGTGCTGGCCGACGCGGTGGTGCGCGCAGCTGAGGCCTGACGCGCCCGCGCCTACGATGGTCGGCATGGATCCGCGCAGGCTGCTCATCTTCCGCACCGTCGTGGCGAACGGCTCGATCGGGGCCGGCGCCCGGGAGCTGGGCTGGACCCAGCCGGCCGTCTCCCAGCATCTCGCGGCGCTCGAGAAGGAGGTCGGCACCCAGCTGCTGCTGCGCTCCTCCACGGGGGTGACGCCGACGGAGGCGGGCGCGCGCCTGGCCGCGCATGCGGAGGCGATCGCCGCGCAGCTGGAGGCGGCGCAGAAGGAGCTGGCGGATATCACCGCGCTGCGCCGCGGCACGGTGCGCTTCGGCACGTTCCCGTCGGCCGCCGCGACGCTGCTGGCACCGACGCTGAAGCACCTCGAACGCTCCGCCCCGGACCTCGATGTCACCTTCTGTGAGCTCGAGCCGCCGGATGCGGTGAGCGCACTGCGTGAGGGCGAGCTGGATCTTGCGCTCGTGTTCCGCTACCCGTGCACGGACATCGGCGATGAGGGCACGTTGGAGTGGACGCCGCTGATGGAGGACCGGGTGCTGGCGGTGCTGCCCTCGTCGGATCCGCGGGCGGAGGATCCGGGTCTGACCTTGGCGGATCTGGCGGAGGATCCGTGGATCGCTGGCTGCGAGCGGTGCCGCGCGAACCTCATCACGAGCGCCCGACAGGCCGGTTTCTCCCCGGCGGTGCGGTATTCGACCGATGACACGATCGTGGTGCAGCAGCTGGTCAGCCATGGCGCGGGCGTCGCGCTGGTGCCGGAGATCGCGCTGGTCGCAGCACCGAGCGCCGATGTCGCGATCCGGGAGCTGCCGGGGCTGGAGAACCGTCTGATCGGACTGCTGAACCGGCGCGGGGCGCTGTCGATCCCAGCGGTCGCGGCGCTGCGGGATGCGCTCGCGGCGCAAACGCAGGAGCGGCTGAGCACAGCGGTGATGATGTGAGCGCTCCGGCGAGCGCGTGGCTGCGCCCGCTGCTGGTGCTGTTGGGCGGCGCGGTGTTCTGCGGCCTGCTCATGCTGGTGCGGCAGGAGATCGTGGCACTACCGGTCGCGCTGCTGACGCTGCTGATGGTGTATTGGACGAGCCCTCTGCGGCGCGGGGATCACACCTCGCTCGCCGCCGCCCGGGAACGTGCCTCAGCGGTCCGCTCTGGTGCTACTCCCCCGACGGTGGTGCTGTGGGCGCCGGGCAATCCGGCATCGGCCCGCCTGCACACCGCGATCCGGGGGCCGCGCGAGGACGTGATCTGGGTGAACGTGTACCGGGACCGGATGGCGATGGATCTGCTGGTGGAGCAGGGCGGCGCGGAGGCGCTGCCGCTGGCGCTGCACGGTGATGCGGTGCATGCGGCGGTCACGCCTGGGGAGCTATTGGAGCTGCTCGCGCAGGACTGACCACCCCGCATCTTCTGCTTCTCCGGAACTCCGGATATCATGATGGTTGTGTCCGATGCCCGCGACCCTCTGCTCGCCCGCCTCGACCGTCTCGAGGCCCGCATAGACCAGCTGGAGGCCACCGCCACCAGCGCGCCCTCAAGGAGCTCCTCCCCGAGCCCGGCGGTGTGCAGTTCACCGGCGCCGTCACCGTCGGCGCGGGGCACTTCGAGTTCCAGTGGGCCCGCCCCACCCAGCATCTGCAGCAGACCGACTGGGCCGAGCATGCGGACACCGTCGCCGCGCTCGGCCATCCGCTGCGCCTGACGATCCTGCAGCACCTGCTGGAGGGCGAGCGCACGGTCGCGCAGCTGGTCGATGAGCTGGGGCTCGCCTCCACGGGCGTGGCCTACCACCATCTGACATCGCTGCAGGCCGCGGGCTGGGTGACCTCCCCTCGCCGCGGCGCCTGGGCGCTGCCGGCCCCGCGCATCGTCCCCCTGCTGACCATCCTCATCGCCCTCGAGAAAGGCTGAGTGTGTCCGCCTCTCTGCCCGACCAGCCCGCTGCTGCACCCCCGTCCCGACGCACCCTGCTGACCGCCACGATCCCTGCCGCCGCCGCGCTGATCGGCGTGGGCGCCCTGTCTTTCCCGCGCCCCGCTTCACTGGGAGAGCCGACGGGGGATACCGACCTCGCCGCTGCCGTCGCCCCGCACCTGAAGGGGCACCAGCGGGTCGCCGTGATGCTGCGCGACCCCTCCGGTGCCACGCGTTTCGCCGGTTTCGGGTCGAGTGAGTCCGATGAGTTCGAGATCGGCTCAGTCACCAAGACGTTCACCGGCGCCCTACTGGCCTGCGCGATCGAGGAGGGTGAGGTGAGCGCGGAGACCACCGTGGAGGAGATCCTCGGCGAGCGCGCATCCGGCAGTGAGGTGGCCGATGCGACCCTGGCGGAGCTCGCCACGCACACCTCGGGGCTGCCGCGGCTGGCATCGGCCATGCTCTGGCGCGCCACCACCGCGGGCTTCCTGCACCATGACCCCTATGCGGGGCGGGATGCACAGACCGTGATCGACGATGCACTCGCCTCCTCCCTGTCCGGTCGTGGCACGTCGTCGTACTCGAACCTGGGCGTCGCGCTGGAGGGGCAGCTGCTCGCCGCCGCAACGGGAACCGACTACGCGAGCCTGCTGCAGGAGCGGATTCTCGAGCCCGCCCAGCTCACGGGCACGTATGCCCCGATCACTCCGGAGAACCTGCGCGAGACCCACCGGCGCGGGCATGGGGTGAACGGCCTGCGGCAGGCGGCCTGGACCATGGAGGGGCAGGCTCCCGCGGGCGGGATCTGCTCCACTGCCGCGGACATGATGACCTACGTGACCGGGATGATCGATGGCTCCGGGCCGGGCGCCGCCGCAGCCACCGAGGTGCTGCATGAGGGGGAGGACAAGATCGTGGCCATGAACTGGTTCCACAGCGTGCTCGACGAGGAGGCTGACACGAGGCTGATCTGGCACAACGGCCAGACCGGCGGCTACTGCTCCTTCGCGGGTTTCCGGCCCGATACAGGGCAGGGCGTGGTGGTGCTGACCGACAGCGCCCGGCCCGTGGATGGCCTGGGCGCGGGCCTGCTGACCGGGGAGGTGGCGGCATGATGCAGATCCTGGCGTGGCTGCCGCTGGTGATCGCGCTCTTCCTGGCCGGCGGGATCGTGTGGAGCATCGTGACGATGCTGCGCCGCCACCTGCACCCGTGGCAGATCGGGCTGCGGATCGTCTCCGCGGCGACGGGTCTGGCGATCATCTCGATCATGGAGGTGCTTCCCGCCGAAGCCTGGTTCGTGCCCTGGCTGCTGGCTCTTGCCGTGCTGGCCGCCGCCGCCATCGCAATCCGACGCACCCTCACGCAGCAGCCCCCGTCGGACCCCACGAAAACCCAGGCGAAGCTGCTGGCCCGCCCGAACCGCTGGAACATCGGCGGCGAATGGGGGCTGCTGCTGGTGCTCCTGGGGCTCGCGGTGATCGCCGGGTGAGACGGGCAGGGACCCGCCCCGACGGTAGGGGCCTGCCCTGTCGGGCAGGGGCGCCCCTACGATGAACCGCATGAGCATTCCCGCCACGCCGTCCTGGGTCCGCGATGCGATCTGCTGGCAGGTCTACCCGCTGGGGTTCTGCGGGGCACCGCAACAGCGTGACACCACCACACCGGACGCCACGGCACCAGACAGCACAGCGCCGACGGGCCAGGTCTCCCATCGCCTCCCGCGTCTGATCGGCTGGCTGAATCACCTGGTGTCCCTGGGCGCGAATGTGCTGCTGCTGAACCCGGTGTTCGACTCCGTCACCCACGGCTACGACACCCTGGATCACCGCCGCGTGGACCCGCGCCTGGGCGATGCGGAAGACCTGCAGACCCTGATCGACGCCTGCCATGAGCGGGGCATCCGCGTGGTGCTCGACGGGGTGTTCAACCACCTGAGCGTCCAGCACCCGGTGGTGCAGCAGGCTCTCAAGGCCGGGCCGGGGACCGCGGAGGGCGCGTGGATCCGCTGGGCCGATGGGCATCCCTACGGCTTCGAGGGCAATGCGGACCTCGTCGAGCTGGACCTCGCGCATGCCCCCGTGCAGGACGCGGTCGCGCAGGTGATGATCCACTGGCTGGAGCGTGGCATCGACGGCTGGCGGCTGGATGCGATGTATGCCGCCGGGGCCGCAGCCTGGGCGCCGATCCTCGAGCGTGTGCGCCGCGCGCATCCGGAGGCGTGGCTGCTGGGCGAGGTGATCCACGGGGATTACCCGCAGATCGCCGCGGGCTCGGGCGCGCAGTCGATCACCCAGTACGAGCTGTGGAAGGCGATCTGGTCCGCGCTGCATGACCACAACCTGTTCGAGCTTGCGCACGCTCTGGGTCGGCACGCCGAGTTCCTCGAGCAGCCCGGTGGCGGGCACCCGCTGACGTTCCTGGGCAATCACGACACCACCCGCATCGCCTCCCAGCTGCCCGATGGCCGCGACCTCGCCGTCGCCTACGCCCTGCTCGCCCTGCTGCCCGGGGTGCCGACGGTGTATGCGGGCGATGAGCTCGGCGCGACCGGCATCAAGGAGGAGCGCGCCGGCGGGGATGATGCGGTGCGCCCCGAGTTCCCGGACAGCCCCGCGGAGGCTGTCGCGGGAAATGGCCCGCTGCCGCTGCTCTCCCCCGCCGCGGCCCCGCGGATCCTCGAGGTGCATCAGCGGCTGCTGTCCCTGCGTCGCCGCGAGCCGTGGCTTGCCACCGCCCGCCTCGCCATGGACGGTGAGAGCCTCAGCAATGAGTACGCGCGGATCGTGCTGCACCCGCGGGATGAGGGGGCCGACGGTGTCGCCCCCGCCCCGCTCACCCTCCTGCTGAACCTCTCTGACCAGGACCTTCCGGCTCCCGGCGAGGTGCTCGAGGCAGTCTCCGGAGCCGCCATGCTCGATGCCGTCCCGGCCCCCGGCCCGGGGGTGATCCCCGCGCACGGCGCGGCGGTGGTGCGCTGAGGCGGGGCGGCTCAGCCCTTCACCGAGCCGGACATGAGCCCGGAGATGAAGTACTTCGAGAGGATCACGTACACGAGCAGGGTGGGCAGGGAGGCCAGCAGCGCCCCGGCCATCGACACCCCATAGTTGGTCAGCAGCGCGCCGTTGGCGATGTTGTTCAGCACCAGGGTGACCGGTCCGTTGTTCGGCGTGGAGAAGAACACGGCGAACAGGAAGTCATTCCAGGCGTTGGTGAACTGCCAGATCAGCACCACCACGAAGCCGGGGATTGCGATCGGCAACGCCACGGACCAGAAGGTGCGCAGCATCCCGGCGCCGTCCACTTTCGCGGCCTCCATGAGCTCATGCGGGACGGTCTCGAAGTAGTTGCGGAAGATCAGCGTGGTGATCGGGATGCCGAACACCACGTGCAGCAGGATCAGCGAGGGCACGCCGTTGGGGACCTGCAGGGCCAGCACCAGCTCCAGCAGCGGGATCATCACCGCCTGGTACGGCAGGAACATGCCGAACAGGATCAGGGTGAACACCACGTCCGCTCCGGGGAAGCGCCAGCGGGAGAGCACGAAACCGTTCAGGCAGCCCAGGACCGCGGAGATGATCGTGGAGGGCACCACCATCGCGATGGTGCGGCCGATGGCGGGGGCGAGCTGCTGCCAGGCGCTGGTCCAGTTCTCCATCGTCCACGTGCTGGGCAGCAGCCAGGCGCGGGCCGGGGAAGCGTCCCCCACGCCCTTGAAGCTCGTCACGAGCAGGACGTATACGGGGATCAGCACGAACACCACGCCGAGCAGCAGCGCGGCGTAGCGCAGGGTGCGGCGCAGCGTGGCGGGGCCCTGGTGGCCCTTCGGGCGTGCGGCCGTGGGGGCGGGGCGGCCCAGCGGGTCCTCGCCGGGGCGGGTGGGGGCGATGTCCGTCGTGGTCATGAGCGGCGCTCCCTGGCCTGGTGGATGAGGTACGGGACGATCAGCACGGCGATGATCATCAGCAGGATCGTGCCCACTGCGGCGGCATTGGCGTAGTCGTAGCTGGACTTGAACACGAACATGTCCACCGCCGGCACCTTGGTCTGGTAGTTCGAGGGCTTCGAGATGGACATGATGAGGTCGAAGCTCTTGAGCGACATGTGCGCGATGATCACCAGGGCGCTCATGAGCACCGGGGTCAGCTGCGGGAAGATCACGTAGCGGTAGAGCTGCAGCTCGGTGGCGCCGTCCATGCGCGCCGCTTCCCGCAGGTCATCGGGGATCCCGCGGAAGCCCGCGAGGAACAGCGCCATCACATACCCGGACAGCTGCCACACCGCCGGTAGGGCGATCGCGAGGATGCCGAAGGTGATGTGGTTCCACCACGGGTTCTGCAGGAAGCCGAGCCCCACCATCTGGAACAGCCGGTTCAGACCGGAGGCGCTCTCCCCCTGGTTGGAGTTCAGCAGCCAGCGCCACACCACACCGGAGGCGACGAAGGAGATCGCCATGGGGAACAGGTAGACGGTCTGGAACAGCCGCCCGCCAGGCAGGGGCCGCTCCAGCAGCCACGCCCACAGAAAGCCGATCAGCAGCGCGCCGATCAGGAACGCCCCGGTGAACAGCAGCAGGTTCGTCAGGGAGTGGCGGAACGCTTCGGACTTGAACAGCTCGAGGTAGTTGTCCAGGAACACGAAGGCGATGGGCTTGCGGCCGTTCGCCTGCGCGGCGGTGTGGTTGTCCGTGGAGGCCATCCACAGGTTCTGGGCGATCAGCAGGTACACGAACACGCCGACGAGGATCAGCGAGGGGGAGATCAGCAGTAGCGGGGGGCCGTACCGACGCAGTCGAGCGGACATAGTGCCTTCCAAATACAGCGTGCCGGGCGGGTGCAGGGAGCCTCGGGGCAGGCGCCGGCTCTTATACACATCTGACGCTGCCGACGAGACTCCCTGTGTAGGGTTTGGTCGGCTCTGTTC
>NZ_JALLAL010000072.1:0-9353 GCF_023062615.1 Brachybacterium sp. Marseille-Q7125
CTACTGGTACGTCGACAGCTAAGGTCACCGCGCCGGTGTCACGTGCCGACTACTAGTACTCGCTCGGGGCTCCTCGATTTTTTTTTTTATAGCACGCCGGCACCCCCCAAAATCCCCCCAAGGAGTACCGTCGGCAGCGCCAGATGTGTATAAGAGCCGGGGCCCCCCCCACGACGGCCACCAGCCAGGAGGCCCCACCCACGGCCGACCCCGCCGACGCCACACCCCAGGAACGTGTCGAGGCGTACTTCGAGGCCTCGGATGCAGCCGCGGCCGATGGCTGGAAGGACACCAGCTACGCAGATGACTTCCTGATCCCCGAGCTCGCGGAGAAGCAGAAGACGGACGACGCAGATCGTGCAGAGTCCGGGGCCGTCATCACGGGGGAGCGCAAGCTGACCAACTGGACCGTCACCGAAGAAGAAGACACAACCGCCACGGTTGAGTTCTGCGACGACGGCACGGGATTCGAGGCGACCAAGGATGGGAAGCCCGTTGAGATCAACAACGCGAGTCTCAAAGTCGTCGGCCAGTTCAAGCTCGTTCGCGAGTCGAGCTCAGAGCCGTGGATGATCCAGCAGAAGGGCTACTACGACGAGGAGACGACATGCGACGCGCACTTCGCCGGCTGACTGTTGGCACCGCAGCAACATCGATCGCTCTCCTGTCCCTCCCTCCCGCCTTCGCAGAAGGGGGCGTTGACCTCGACCTCGGTGACGATGGTGGTAGTGCGAACGTCAAGGTCGAGGTGAAGGACCCTGGTAACGGGGGCGGGAAGTCCTCTGGTGGGGGTGGTAGCTCGTCCGGCGGGGGGAAGTCGTCGGGCGGCGGCTCCTCGAACGGGGGGAGCAAGTCCTCTAGCGGCGGCGGGAAGTCCTCCGGAGGCGGCAGCAGAGGGGGAACCACCTCCGTCAGCAGCGGTGGCCGGGCCAGCGTCGGGAACTACTCGAGCGGGTCTCCGTCCTCGGTGTCCTCGAGCCGCCCGGACAACGTCGAGATCCTCGACGACGGCTCCCGAGCCACGTACCAGCCCGACGGAGCGTACTTGCAGGGGCAGAACGGGGGACCCACCGCCTTCTTCGACGGCATGGACCAGGGCCAGCCCGAGCCTGCGGATCCGGCAGCGCCGGCGGCTCCCGCTCCGGATCCCGCGCCTCAGGAGGGCGGCGAGCCAGCCGCTCCTCAGGTGGATCCCGCCGAGCTCGCGCAGACCGCGGTCTCCCAGATGGGGCTGGAAGCCCCGGAAATCGCCTCGACACCGAACGACACCGAGACCCTCGGCGCCGTGGGGCTGCCGGTGTGGCTGTGGGTGGCCAACCCCGGGGAGACCACGACGGGTCCGAACACGACCAGCGCCTCCGCCGGGGCGGTGACCGTCACCGCGACGGCCAAGTTCACGGGCATGTCGATCGACATGGGCGACGGCACCACGATCGAGTGCGACGGACCCGGGACCGAATACCCCGGCACCGGAATCGACCCCTCCCCCGACTGCGGCCACGTCTACGAGCAGATGAGCGATGAACAGCCCGATGGGCTGTATACCGTGAACATCACCGCGCACTGGGGCGTCGAGTGGGAGTCGAACACCGGTGAGACCGGCACGATCCCCGTCGAGCTGACCACGTCCAAGCAGCTGCGCATCGGCCAGTACCAGACCGTCGTCACCGACGTGTCCTAACCACCCTGACCTCCTGGGAGCACCGATGAACGTCACCGACCCGATCACCAGCGCACACCTCGGATTCGGCGAGCCGACCGGCAACCGCAGGGAGGCTGTCACCACGGTCCGCCTGACCCATGCCAGCGGCCAGATCGAGGACGTGTCGCTCACCGAGGAGGTCACCCAAGTCGGGCCACTCGAGGGTCTCCTCCTGCTCACCGATCGAGCCACAGATCAGGGCCAGGGGTTCCCCTTCACCTACGAGGCCACCAAGGACCTCACCCTCGAGGACTTCATGGATCCACGGCCCCGGCCGGCGAGCTGATCCATCCGACCAGAGACATCCAGTCCAGGCACGCTGATAGGAGAGCACGATGCCCGAGAACCTCGACATCAAGGACGGGCCCACCTGGGCGCTTGCTCGCGAGGAGATCGTCACGTACCCGATCGGGCACGGCCGCGATCTGATCCTGGTGGCGACCTTTGCGCGCACGGTGCGCTCGGGGAGGATCTTCCGACGCTCCACTGAGCAGTTCATGCACCTGTCGATCCCGTTGAAGGTCGGCGATTGGACGACGGGCAGCACGATGACGAACTTCGCCGAGAGCCTGTCCGCCGAGCTGTTCAAGGACCCCGCGACGAACGCCCTGTGCAACCGCTGGTCGGACGAGTTCACTCGGGACAACGGCTACGTCGCCCACCCACTGCTGGCCCGGACCAAGGAGCCCCCGGTCATCAGCCAGGACATCCTCGTCGACGAGAACGGGGAGGTCTCGAACCACCTGATGAGGAAGTCGAAAGGCAACCTGGCAGTGATCAGCTGGTACAACTACAAGATCAACGACGTCGCCGAGATGATTCAGGGGGACACCTCGTGCCTCCTCCTCAGCGATGCGGAATCGGCCGAGTACGCCGACCGTGTCGATCCGTCGTGGCGAGCTCGTGAGAAGGCACTCCGCGCGGACCGTGACGACAACATGCGCCTGTTCTTCGAGCGCTTCGGCATCGAGTAACCTCGCGGATCCCCTCCCCTCGCCCCATACTGGGGGCAGCCTGAGGGAGGTTCTCGATGTGCGGACGATTCACGCTGGCATTCGATCTGAGTGCGAGTGGCCAGGCGAGCCGTTGCGGCAGACCTGCGGACGGGTTCAGGTCTGTCGCAGCACGGTCTGCGCTGAGTGCTTGCCCCGGGTCGTAGCGATCCGGGGCATGCGCGGTACCGCTTCGCGTCCGACAGGTGAGTCTGCGTGCCTAGAAGTCCCAGTCGTCGTCGCTGGTGTGCTCGGCCTTGCCGATGATGTACGACGATCCGCTTCCGCTGAAGAAGTCGTGGTTCTCGTCGGCGCTGGGGGCGAGGGCGGCGAGGATCTCTGGGCTGACTGACGTCTCCTCGGCGGTGAACCGTGCCGGGTAGCCGAGGTTCATGAGGGATTTGTTCGCGTTGTAGCGCACGAATGCGGCGACATCGTCCATTAGCCCGAGGGGTTCGTAGAGCTCGCCTGAGTAGTCGAGCTCAAGGTCGTAGAGCTCTTCGAGCAGGGTGTACGTGAACTCCTTCATCTCGTCGCGGCGGTTGGGGTGAGCCTCGAGGCCGCGCTGGTACTTGTAGCCCGAGTAGTAGCCGTGCACGGCCTTGTCGCGCAGGATGAGTCGGATCATGTCGGCGGTGTTGGTCAGGGTGGCGTGCACGGAGAAGTGCAGCGGCAGGTAGAAGCCGGCGTAGAGCAGAAGGCTGGAGAGCAGGGTGGAGGACACCTTCCGCTTTAACGGGTCGGGCCCGTAGTAGTACTGGAGCACCTTCTTGCATCGCGCTTGAAGCAGGTCGTTTCCGATCGCCCAGCGGTAGGCCTCATCGATCTCTCGGGTACTGGTCAGGGTCGAGAACACCGAGGAGTACGAGCGGGCGTGGACGGACTGCATGAAGGCGATGTTGGTGTAGACGGCTTCCTCGTGCTCTGTGCGGGCGTCCTGGATCTGGCAGATCTCCCCGACGGTGGCCTGCACGGTGTCGAGCATGGTAAGGCCGGTGAAGACTCGCATGGTGAGGGTTCGTTCATGGGGCGCGAGTGCTTGCCAGGCCTGGTGGTCGTTGGACAGGGGCACCTTCTCGGGCAGCCAGAAGTTCGCGGTCAGGCGGTTCCAGATCTCGAGGTCCTTCTCGTCGCTCACGCGGTTCCAGTTGATCGGACGCAGCGGTGCGCTGGGGTCGTGTCGGTATGCCGGAGGGGTGATGGAGCCTTCTACGGCTGTTGTGGCGGTCATGCTGTTCTCCTCTGTTCGTTGTTCTTGTCGTTCGTCGTGGCTGTCCGTTGCCAGAACAGGTCGAGCCCTTCGTTCACGCGCTCGATGTCGCGCTGGGTGCCAAGGAGTTCGAAGCGATAGAGCTCTGGGACGCCGCACTTTCGGGAGATGACTGGGCCGGCGAGGCAGTAGTGCTCGCCGAAGTTGGTGTTGCCCGCGGTGATGACCCCGCGCAGCAGAGCACGATTGGCGGGATCGTTGAGGAAGGCGATGACCTGCTTCGGTACGGCCCCGGCCTGCTCGCCGCCGCCGTAGGTGGGGACCACCAGAACGAAGGGGCGGCATACGCGGATCATCCCCTCGATGCGGGGTCGGAGCGGGATCCGCACCGCAGGCCGCCCCAGCCTCTCCACGAAGCGCAGCGTGTTCTCGGAGACGCTGGAGAAGAACACGAGATCTGCTGACTCCTGTGGCGTCAGGTCACGTGTTCCGAGTCCCGGTGCCGCGCGCTCGATGCCTGCCGTCATCGATCCCTCCTTCGTCGTCGTCACACTCGACCCGACCTTGAACTACTAGATGTTGGGTCTGCACTCCGCGGGGGTGACACATGTAGTGATATCAAGCCCGACGGCCCTCAAGCGTACGCCACGCCGGGTTTGAAACTTCGGCGTGTCGAACCTTAGGATCTGGGCGTCTAGAAGTGACCACGCGTGTGGTCGTGAGCGGAGAGAGGTCACTGATGCAGGTGCGAGGGCGATGGAAGGCTGTGCTCGGCGCGGTCGTTGCGAGTGCGGCGCTGGTGCTCACCGGCTGCTCCGCTGGGGCCAGGCCGGATGCTGCCGACGACGGAGAGAAGCCGGTGGTGTTGACGACGTTCACCGTGCTGGAGGACATCGCGGAGAATGTTGCGGGCGACCACCTCGTGGTCGAGTCGATCACGAAGCCTGGCGCGGAGATCCACGGGTACGAGCCGACGCCGGGAGACATCCGGAAGGCCTCGGATGCCGACCTGATCCTGGACAACGGCTTGAACCTGGAGGTGTGGTTCGGCCAGTTCGTCGAGGAAGTCGATGTGCCTCATGTCGTGGTCTCGGAGGGGATCGATCCCATCGACATCGCGGGGGACGCCTACGCGGGCAAGCCCAACCCGCACGCCTGGATGAGCCCGAAGAACGTGCAGGTGTACGTCGACAACATGGTCGCGGCGTTCAGCGATCTCGACCCGGAACACGCTGAGGACTACGAGAGGAACGGGGAGACCTACAAGCAGCAGCTCCAGCAGGTCCAAGATGACCTGACGGGCGAGCTCGAAAGTCTTCCGACCAGCCAGAGAGCGCTGGTGACCTGCGAGGGCGCATTCTCCTACCTCGCCCGAGATGCCGGGCTGACCGAGAAGTACATCTGGCCCGTCAACGCCGAGCAGCAGGCGACCCCGCAGCAGATCACCTCCGCGATCGAGTTCGTCGACGAGAACGAGGTCCCCGCCGTGTTCTGCGAGTCGACGGTCTCCGACGACCCCATGCAGCAGGTTGTGGGTGCTACGAATGCACGCTTCGGAGGAACGCTGTTCGTGGACTCGCTCTCCGAGGAAGGCGGCCCGGTGCCCACGTACCTGGATCTGATCCGCCACGATGCGGACACCATCACTGCGGGACTCACCGGAGAGGACTCATGACGACAGCGGCGATCGATGTCAAAGGTGTCACCGTCCGCTACGGCGATGTACTCGCCCTCGACGACGTATCTGTTGCGGTGCGGGCGGGTGCGGTGACGGGGTTGATCGGAATGAACGGCTCCGGGAAGTCCACCTTGTTCAAGGCGATCACCGGCATGGTCCGGCCTGACGCAGGCAGCGTCCTGCTGAATGGCGCGCAGCCGGCGCCGGCCAGGCGGCGAGGACTCGTCGGCTACGTCCCCCAGAGCGAGGACGTCGACTGGGCTTTCCCCGTCTCTGTCCGAGACGTCGTGATGATGGGAAGGTACGGCCACCAGGGCGCCACGCGCCGAGTTCGGCCCGCTGACCGCATCGCTGTGGACGAAGCCTTGGAGAGGGTGGAGCTCACGGAGTACGCCGATCGACAGATCGGCCAGCTCTCCGGCGGGCAGAAGAAGCGCGCCTTCGTCGCCCGCGGGATCGCCCAAGACGCACGGATCATGCTGCTGGATGAGCCCTTCGCCGGCGTCGACAAGCGCAGCGAAGCCACCATCGTCGATCTTCTCCGCGCACTCGCGGACGACGGCCGCACCGTCCTTGTCTCCACCCACGACCTCCATGCTCTGCCGCAGCTGGCCGACGACGCCGTGCTGCTGCTGCGAACCATCCTCTTCCACGGCCCGGTGGACGAGGCCCTCACGCCCGAGAGGCTCGCTCTCGCCTTCGGTCTGGACGTTCTGCAGCAGGAGGGTGCCGCATGACGCCGCTCGACTGGCTCCTCGAGCCGCTCTCCTACGACTTCATGACCCGTGCGCTCGTCACGACCGTGATCGCTGCCGTGGTGTGCGCACTGCTGTCGTGCTGGCTGGTGCTCATCGGATGGTCGCTCATGGGGGATGCCGTATCTCACGCCGTCCTCCCCGGAGTCGTCATCGCCTACATCCTCGGCGTCCCTTTCGCCATCGGTGCGGTCGTCTTCGGGTTCCTGGCGGTCGGAATGATCGGTCTCGTCCGTGGGACGAGCCGCGTGAAGGAGGACGCGGCCATCGGCATCGTTTTCACCACTCTCTTCGCCCTGGGGCTGGTCCTGATCTCGGTCACACCCAGCCAGACCGACCTCAATCACATCATCTTCGGCAACATCCTCGGCGTCTCCCGCGCAGATCTCGTCCAGATCGCGATCCTGGCAACCGTGGCTCTCATCGCCCTGGTGTTCAAACGTCGCGACCTCACGCTCTATGCCTTCGACCCGACACACGCCCACGCCATCGGCCTGTCTCCCCGATTCCTCGGCGCGCTGCTGCTGGGTCTTCTGGCGCTGACCGCAGTTGCCGCTCTACAGGTCGTGGGAGTGGTGCTCGTCGTCGCGATGCTCATCATTCCCGGAGCGACGGCCTACCTGCTCACCGACCGCTTCGGGCGGATGCTCGTGATCGCGCCGGTCCTCTCGTCACTCTGTTCCGTGGTCGGGATCTACATCAGCTACTGGGTCGACGCCTCACCAGGCGGCCTCGTCGTCCTCACCCAGGGATGCGCCTTCGCGCTCGTCTACCTCATCAGTCCCAAGCACGGCCTGCTCAGCAAAAAGGCTGGAGTCCGCCGGTATCGACGCGATACGGCGCGCCGGCGTGAGGATCAGGTTGGATCCGCCGAGACGTAGAGGGCATCTGTCGCAGAGCGTCCCAGCAACGTTGGCGAGCCCACTTCTCCAGAACGAACTTCCAGCGCATCGGAGAACGGCGCTCCCGCCGCGACCACAAGCGTGGCCCCGACTCCGATGCCCTGGGACTCGAAGAACTGCAACATCGCCGGGTCCGTGTCCGAGATCCGCTCGACCACAAACCTGCCCTCCGCTCCGACGTCGGTGAGACGCCGCGCATCAGGCACGGTCACTGTTCCGTCCGCTGCAGGGATCGGATCACCGTGCGGGTCACGCCGGGGGCGACCCAGAACGTCATCGATCCTCTCCACCATCAAGTCCGAGACGGCGTGCTCGAGCTGCTCGGCCTCCTCGTGGACCTCGTCCCACCGATACCCGAGGGTCTCCACCAGAAACGTCTCGATCAAGCGATGCCGCCGCACCATCACCAGCGCGTACGAACGACCGACCTCCGTCAACTCGACCGAGCCATACCTCGCGTGAGACAGAAGACCCTGCTCAGTCAGTTTCCGCACCGCATCCGAAGCGGACGACAGGGCAACACCGGTCCGCTGCGCGATGAGCTTCAACGTCACTGGCTCGTCACTCCACTCGGACAACCCCCAGATCGCCTTCAGATAGTTCTGGGCACTCGCAGACAGCTCATCGACGGACATGGCACGACGATAGCCTCGAAGCTTCAACTTAGCTATATAGAACTCGAGGCTTCGGCGCGCCACGGACTCACGTAGTAGGCATCGACCGTGAGGTGCGTCCCGGGCCCGCGCCTCATCCGGCACTGACGCAGAACCCTGAGAACAATGCTCAGCCGAATGAATCTCTCCCCCGGCAACGGAGACGGGCTGCTGCGCTCCTACATCGCCACGAGCGACGACCGGGCAGCTCAGTGGGAGCCGACCTACAGCATCCCGCCGCGCACGAAGGCTCCCGTGGTGCGCGAGTTCGTCGACGAGGACGGAGCGAAGCACCGCACCCTCGAGCTCGCCCGTTGGGGCCTGCACCCGGCGTGGGCGAAGGACAAGGGCCCTCGGCCGATCAACGCGCGCCTGGAGACCGTGAGCAGCAACGGGATGTTCCGCGGCGCGTTCTCAAGTGCCCGGGCCGTGATCCCGATGACCGGCTACTACGAGTGGGCCGAGGCTGCCGACGGCGGCAAGGATCCGTACTTCATCCACCACCCTGACGGGGAGCTGCTGCACGCCGCCGGTCTCACCGCCGCCAGGAAGGACGAGGACGACGCGTGGGATGTGTCCTTCACGGTGATCACGCGCGAGGCGCGGGATGCCGGAGGCGAGGTCCACGACCGGATGCCGACCTTCCTGACCGAGGACGTGATCGAGGAGTGGCTCTCCCCCGGGAAGCTCGAGGCCGACCAGAAGGCGCCGCTGCTCGCGCAGCTCGAGGACGTCTCTTCCACGATCGCGGGGCAGCTCGTCACCCGCCCCGTAGATCGGCAGGTCAACAGCGTCCGCGGCCTGGACCGCTCCGATCCTTCCCTGATCGCACCGATCTGACCTCGAGCACAACTGATCGAACGGACCAGGAGCCATGGCCACACCCGAAAGGTTCTCCGGTCTGCATAGGGTGCTTACCGGCGAGGATGCAAAGGCGATGGGGCAGGAGATCGCCCGCGCGGCTGGCCGACCGGAGACCCAGAGCGCCGGCCTCCGACCCGGCCGCATACAGCCGAGCGAGGAGCCCTCCCGTGGCCCTCACCCAGGTGAGGTCAGCGGCTCTTGATCTTGCAGTAGGTCTGGACGGCGATCAGATCAGCGTCGTCCTCGCGGATCTCCGTCTGGCGCGTCTTGGTCGCCGGCTCGGCACGCCCGCTGTCAACGTCGCGCATCCAGTAGGTGGGGTGTGTCAAGGATTTCGGACAGTCGATGTGTTCTCCGGTGGTCAGGCGACCACTGGGAGGGTGGTGGGGGTGGTCTGCTCGGTCCACGCCTTGGCGGGGGTGCGGTAGCCGAGCGATGAGTGGAGGCGGGCGCGGTTATAGAAAGCCTCGATGTAGTCGGCGATCGCGAATCGTGCCCGACGATGCTCAGAGAATACGTGGTGGTGATACATCTCGTTCTTCAGCGAGGAGAAGAAGCTCTCCGCGACGGCATTGTCCCAGCACACTCCGGTCCTCC
>NZ_JALLAL010000073.1:0-9123 GCF_023062615.1 Brachybacterium sp. Marseille-Q7125
CCCATATGCTCATGTTTGTTTTGAAGGCGTCCGGCCCCCCCACGGCTCTGCGAACGGCGCATCGCCGGCAGCGTCAGAGGTGTATAAGAGGCGGGGACACGCTGGGCCGCATGAACTCCTCGACCTCGTCGCTGCCCGCCTCGCCCCTGGACACCTGGCCGCCGCGTTGGGCCCCGTCGGCCGTGGTGTTCGACTGCGACGGCCTGCTGGTGGACACCGAGGGCCAGTGGGTGCAGCTGCAGAACGAGTATCTGGCCGCGCACGGCGTCACGCTGCACCCCACCACCCGCAAGGAGATCACCGGCCGGGATGCGGAGACAGTGGTGCGCACCATCGCCGAGGCCGTGGACAAGGACCCACTGCTGGTGGGGGAGGAGCTGCTGGCCGCGCACCGCAAGCATGTGGGCGAGGAGCTCACACCGCTGCCGGGAGCGCTCGAGACGCTGCGCGCCATCGCGGCGAAGCGCCCGATCGCCGTGGCGTCGAACTCGGCGCGCGAGATGCTGGATGCGAAGCTCGCGGGGCTCGAGATCACTGACCTGGTCGATGCGTCGATTGCGATCGAGGATGTCGAGCATCCCAAGCCCGCTGGGGACATGTATGTGGCCGGGGCGCGGGCGCTCGGCGCGGAGCCGGCGGACTGCCTGGCCTTCGAGGATTCGGAGACCGGGGCGCAGGCCGCACTCGCCGCGGGCACGCAGCTGATTGCGGTGCCGTCGATCCCCGGGCAGGAGCCGCGCGCCCCGCGCCGCCTGGAGTCCCTGGCCGATCCGGTGCTCGCCGAGTGGATCGCCTCCTGGGACGTGGCCCGATGACGGGCGCGCGCATCCCCGAGCGTTTCGCCGCGGTCTTCGGGGACTGGACCCCGCAGGCTGTTGTGTTCGACTGCGATGGGCTGCTGCTGGACACCGAGTCGGTGTGGCAGCAGACGCAGGATGCCGTGGTCGAGCAGCTCCAGGCGCACCTGGATGAGGCCGATGAGGACGTCCTCCACGGCAGCACCCTCGAGGATGCTGCCGACCTGATCGCCAAGCGCGCGAAGCGCCCGGTCGACGAGGTCCACCAGATGCTGCTGGAGAACTTCGAGCAGCGCCTCGCCGCAGGTGTGCACCCGATGCCGGGTGCGCCGGAGATCGTCGCGGCCGCGGGGGCGAAGCTCCCGCTGGGCTGCGCGTCGAACTCGTGGATGGAGGCGCTCGAGGAGAAGCTGACCGCCGGCGGGCTGCGCGAGCACTTCACCGTGCTGAAGGCGTCGGACAGTGTGGAGCACCCCAAGCCCGCCCCGGACATGTATGTCGCCGCCGCCCGGGAGCTCGGCGCCGATCCCGGGCACATGCTCGCCTTTGAGGACTCCGGCACCGGCGCGCGTGCGGCCCGCGACGGTGGCCTGCGGCTGATCGCCGTGCCCGCCCCCGGCTATGACGCACCGCCCGCGGACCTGGCACTGACTTCGCTCGAGGACCCCGAGCTGCAGGAGTGGATCGCCAGCTGGTGAGAGAAGGGGCCTGATCCCCGCCCCGCTGGTTGGCCTTCCCGCCCCGCACGGAGGACACTTGGCCTATGACGTCTCGCTCCGATTCCACCTCGCCCACCCCTGCCCCGGCGGACCGCGCCCCGGCGCCGGAGCTGCGCGGCCGCAGCTGGCTGAACACGGGCGGCGCCGAGCTGGATCTCGCGGCGCTGCGCGGCAAGATCGTGCTGCTGGACTTCTGGACGTTCTGCTGCGTGAACTGCCTGCATGTGCTGGATGAGCTGCGGCCGCTGGAGGAGAAGTACGCCCAGGAGCTCGTGGTCATCGGCGTGCATTCCCCGAAGTTCGAGTTCGAGAAGGACCCCGAGGCGCTGCAGGCGAACATCGAGCGCTACGAGGTCACCCACCCCGTGATCGACGACCCGGAGCTCGCGACCTGGACCGCATACGGCGCGCGCGCCTGGCCCACCCTCATGGTCCTGGACACGCACGGCCGGATCGCCGGGAACCTCTCCGGGGAGGGTCATGCCCAGAACCTCGATGCCCTCATCGGCCGCCTCATCACGGAGGGGGAGGCCGATGGGTCCCTGCGCCGCGGCCCCGCGCCGACGGTCCTCGCGGAGCGTCCCGAGCAGACGCTGCGCTTCCCCTCGAAGCTCGCACTGCTGCCCGATGGCCGCCTCGTGGTCTCCGATCCGGGCCAGCATCGCCTGGTGATCTTCCAGTCCGACGGGCAGACGGTCGGTGAGGTGATCGGCACTGGCGAGCGCGGTCACGCCGACGGGGAAGCAGCATCCGCGCAGTTCGCGGAACCGAACGGGGTGCTGCCGCTGCCGGAGGACGTCGCCGAGCAGGTGGGATATGACCTGCTGGTGGCCGACACCGCGAACCACCTGCTGCGCGGCGTGAAGCTGGGCCGCGACCGCCTGCTGCGCTCTCGCACCGCGAGCGCGGTGACGACGGTCGCGGGCTCGGGCGCGCAGTGGATGCAGGGAGATGAGCTGCCGCGCGGCGAGGGTGACCCGCTTTCCTTCGCGCTGTCCACGCCGTGGGATCTGGCCTGGTCGCATGTGCTGGGCCGCGCCGTGATCACGATGGCCGGCATCCACCAGATGTGGACCTTTGACCCGGTGACGGGGACGCTGCTGGTCCTCGCCGGCACCACCCAGGAGGGCCTGGTGGACGGCCCGGTGGTGGGTTCATGGTGGGCGCAGCCTTCGGGCGTGGATGAGCTGCCCGACGGCCGCCTGGTCATCGCGGATTCGGAGACTTCTGCGGTGCGGATCCTGGATCCGCGCACGATGCGGGTGAGCACAGCGGTGGGCGTGGGCCTGTTCGACTTCGGGCACGTCGATGGCCCGGCTCATCGCGCCCGCCTGCAGCATCCGCTCGGGGTGACGGCCCTGCCCGATGGCCGCATCGCCGTGGCGGACACCTACAACGGCGCCATCCGCATCGTGGACCTCGGCGAGACGGGGGCGACGGCTGCGGAGAGCACGCAGACGCAGCCCACACCGCAGATCCAGCCCATTGCGGCGATCACCGGGCTCAGCGGCCTGGGTGGGGCCAGTGGTGGGACCGGTGGAGCGAGTGGCCAGCAAGCGGGGACCGATGGGGCCGCGGCCGCCGGATCGCGTGCAGAAGGACAGAGCGCCGCTGGACAGGCTGCCGCAGGACAGGGCGCCGACGGACCGAGCGCCACTGGATCGGGCGCCGCTGGACAGGGCGCCGACGCGAACCTGGCCGACGCGGGCCCGTTCCCCGCGGCGAGCGTCATCACCGTCGCGACGGACCTCAAGGAACCCTCGGATGCGATCGTCGGCCCGCCGGTGGACGGCATCGGCCAGCTCGTCGTGGTCGAATCCGGCAGCCACAAGGTCACGTGGGTGCCGGTGGCGAAGGCCGCCGAGCGGATGATCGACGAGGGGCAGCAGCGCTCCGAGCGGCCCGTCACCGAGGTGGGGCCGGGCCAGTTGCGCATCCGCGTGCTGTTCACCCCGCCGCAGGGCCACAAGCTCGATGACTCCATGGGCCCCTCCACCCAGGTGAGCATCACGACCACCCCGTCGGCCCTGGTCGCCGAGGGCGGCGGGACGGATACGGCGCTCGAGCGCACGGTCCAGCTGGATCCCGCGTACAGCGAGGGGGTGCTGCACGTGAATGCGCGCGCAGCCTCGTGCGATGCGGACCCGGCGGTGGAGTTCCCGGCCTGCCATATGCATCAGCAGGACTGGGGGGTGCCGATCCGCGTGGTCGACGGCGCGCCCACCGAGCTGGACCTCTCGCTGCTGGACTGACGGGGCCGACGGGGCAGGCTGGCGCCGCGCCGGCCCGCGTCGCCCGCCCCGCGCCCCGCCGCGCCCTCTGTGACCCGGTTGTGGCCTGAACGGTTGCCCGCCGGGGCCGGGGATGCTCTACCGTGCAGGGTGGACCGCCCTCGGGCGGTGGTTCTGCTCGCGCCTGCGAGCCCCGACGTCGGAAGCTGACCCGTGGACCTGATCACCCAATTCCCGCTGGGCGATGACATCGCCTGGATCCTGCTGACCCTGGGCGTGCTCGCGATCGCCGCACTGGTGGTCGGGGCGGTGCTGCCGCGCCGCCTGCAGCGCGACGAGGACCACGCCGAGGTGGACGCTGACCTGGGGAAGCGCCTGGGCGCACAGATCTCCTCGGCGGCGCAGGTGATCGGGATCGTGGGCCTGCCGCTGGCGGCGCTGCTGCTGCTGGCCCCCGGCAGCACCGATGACCGCCTGCTGCGCGCCGGCATGCTGATCGTCGGCCTCGCGCTGGGGCCGCTCGCTGCCTGGCGGGGGCTCGCCGTGCAGATCGCGGCGCTGGGCATCGCCGCGGAGAGTCGACCCGCCTTGGTCTCCCGCCTGGGCGCCCTCACGGTGACGGGGGCGCTGGGCCTGGCGATCCTGCCGGTCGTCATCGTGGTGTGGTTCCTGCAGACCACCGCAGCCCCGGCGCTTGTGGCGCTCGGCGCCGGCGCAGCGATCGCGGCACTCGCTCTACGGGCCTGCCAGGCACCGGTGCAGGCCGCGGCGTCGTCGTCGGCGCTGCTGGTGGGCTCGGATGAGCATGACCTGGATGCGGATGATCCGACGAACCTGGGCGGCCCGCACCTGCGCTCGGTGCGGATGCTGGGCCACGGCGGGCTGCTGAGCGCCGACCTCGTCGCGATCACCACCGCGGGGGCGGGCCTGGGCCTGCTGCTGGGCGTGCCGGTCCTCGCCGCGGAGGGCATCGTCGTGGTGCTGCTCGCGCTCGGCATCGCCCTGCTCGCCGCGGGGATCGCCGCTGTGATCCCGCATGTGGGCAAGCCCGGTCGGGAGCGTGCGGGCCTGCAGCTCGGTGGTCTGCTGTCCGCCGTGCTCGCCGCTGCCGGCGTGGTGGCCGCCGCCTCCCTGTGGGTGCCCGGAAAGTACGCGGACCTGCGCTTCGAAGATGTGGGGATGGCGAACTTCACCGACCCTGCGATTACCGGCGGGCAGCCGACGCCCCGTGAGCAGCTCGAGCCGCAGATCGAGCAGGCGCTGGCGGATATCGGCAGGTTCGTCTCCTCCACCGATGACTCCCAGTACGCCTCCGCGTTCCTGGACACGCTCGCGCTGTACTCCATCACCCCGAACGTCGTGGTCGCTGCGGCCCTGGGGATCGGTGCTCTCGTGGCGCTCGGCGCGATCTGGCTGCTGGGCCGCCTGGGGGAGCGCCAGGGGCCGACGGTGCTGCGCACCGCCCGCACCTCCCGCACCGGCGGCGCGCTGGGCATCACCGCGGGCCTGGGTTCTACGGCCCTGACCGCCGCCGGAGTGCTCGCCGCCGCGACCCTGGGCCTGCTGGTGATCAGCGTGCTCTCCGCCGGAGTGCCGGCGCTGGCGCTCGCGATGCTGGCGCTCGCGGGGCTCGGCGCGCTCGTGGTGGTCGCCGCGCACGCCGGCTCCCTGCTGGCCCCCACCCTGCTGGACCGCCGCGACATCGACGATGCCGTGCGCAGCTCCACGTCGGGCCTGGAGACCGGGCCGCGTGGCGCCCTGCTGCTGGCCGGGACGCTCCTGGGCCTGGCGGCGCTGGGCCCGGTGATCAGCTCCCTGCAGCTCGCGCCGCGCGCCGGCACCGTGTGGGAGGACCGCGCCCTGCATGCCGTGACACCGCTGTCCCTCACGCTGCTGGGCGGGATCGCCCTCGGCGTGGTCGCAACGCTGCTGGTGACCTCCACGCTGCTGGATGCGGCCCGGCGCCTGGGTGCCTCCGCGGTGGTGGAGACCCGCGCCTGCCTGCTCGAGGGCCGCGACCGCGCCGAACTGCCCGAGCTCGCGGAGGCGACCCGCCGCGCCGTGCTGCCCGCTGTGGTGATCGCGGTGCTCGGCCCGATCGTCGCGGCCTTCGGCCTCGGGCCGGCCGCCCTGCCCGGCTACCTCGGCGCCGTCGTGGTGGTCGCCGCGGGCCTGGGCCTGTGGACACTCGCGAGCGGCACCGCCCTGCAGTCCGCCGCGGATCTCATCGCCGACGGGCGCTACGGCGGCCGCGGCTCCTGGGGCCACTCCGGCGCTATCGGTGGCACCGTGCTGACCACGATCCTGCGCAGCGCCGTCGGTGCGGTCGCTCTGCCGCTCACGCTTGTGACCGCACTGATTGCCGCGCTCGGGATCAGCACCGTGGTGGGTATGAACACCGACGGTACCAGCGTCTACCTGCGCTGGGGCGTGGCCGTCGTCGCGATCCTGCTGGCCCTGATCGCCTGGGTCGTCGCCGCCACCGCGCCAGAGGTGGATCTTGAGGACGAGGTCGCCGAGACGTCCAAGCCGCTGTTCGGCCGCGCCGACGAGGAGGCTGGCGGCACGGAGACGCTGGATGCGATGAACTGGGAGTCCGACGAGGAGCGTGACATCCAGGAGGTTGAGGTCAAGGCGCCGCGGCGCCGCGGCGGCGCGGGGAAGGCCGGGACGTCGGGGGCCGGGTCGGGCGATGGCGTGAAGTCCGGGGCGGGCACTGGTGCGAAGTCCGGGACCGACGCTACGAAGGCTGGGTCTGGTGCCGCGAAGTCCGGTTCGCGCGCGAAGGGCAAGAAAAAGCCCCTCCGCCCCCGCCGCTGAGCCCGCTCAGGCTTTCGCCCCGAGGCCGCGCAGGACGAATGCTTCGAGGGCGGCGCGGTCGTAGCGCTTGGCGGAGGAGCCCACGAGCAGCCCGTTGATGATCCGCACGGTCGCGGGCACGTCGAGGTCGGCCCGGAAGTCCCCGGCGGCCACGCCTGCGGTGACGATGTCGATCAGCACCTTCTCGATGAGGATGACGTGCTCGCGCATCCGCGCGGCGGTCTCCGGCGTGAGGGTGGCGCGGCTCGCGGTCTCGGGGACGTGGAACGTGACGGTGAGGTCCAGCTGCGTGCGGATGTAGGCGATCACGGCGTCGCGCGGGGTCGCCGAGTCGCTCACCCCGGCTTTGAGCTGCGCGATGTAGTCGGTGGTCTCGTGGATCGCGTACTCGACCAGCAGCGTCTCGCGGTCGGGGAAGTGGTTGTACATCGCGGTGCGACCCACCCCGGCCGCCGTCGCGATCTTCGAGAACGTGATGGTCTCGAACTCCTGGGACTCCAGCAGCTCGCCGAGCGCGGCGAAGATCTTCTCGCGCGTGCGCTCGCGATGTTCCTCGAGGGAGCCTCCGATGATCTTGGGCATGCGCACAGTCTCGCACTTTCAGACACTGTGACAGAACCCGATGGTCCCGGCCTGTGACGTGCATTCCTGTGACCCCCACCGCGCCCCGCGGCACCTCCTCCACGCCAAGACAGCTACGTTATCGTGGGAATCAGGCCCCTATTTCCACGAGAACGCAGCCGTCTGCGCACAGACGAGCGGGGCTCGCGCTGCGCCGCGCTCCCGGCGCCCCAGTGCCCCAGCGCCCCAGCGCCCCAGCGCCCCAGCGCCCCAGCGCCCTCACTCCTCCCCAGCCCACCGCCGCGTCACGGGCTCGGCGCGGAACACTTCGCGGCCGCGGTGGATCGACAGCAGCACGGTGGGGTGCAGCCGCACCACGTCCCGGTCGCTGGCCGCATCGAGGACCAGCAGGTTTGCGGGCCCACCCTCGACCAGCGAGTTCTCGGCCTCGACGCCCAGGTGCCGCGAGGGGTTCGTCTGGATGTGGTCCAGCGCCGTGTCCAGGTAGTCCGCGCTGAGCATGTGCGCCACGTGCAGCCCGGCGTCGAGGTTCCGCTGCCCGGTGTGTCGGCAGTACGCGGGGCCGACGGGGTCGTGTCCGACGGGTCGGCGTCCGACGGGGAGGCGTCCGACGCGCTCTCTTCCCGCGCAGCTGCTGGCGTGATCGCTTCGATGGTGCGGCCCACGCGCAGGTCCCACAGGCCCTCGCGCCCGCGCAGAGTTCTACGTTTTCGTGGAAATGGGGCCTGAGTTTCCACGTAAACGCAGCCGTCTATGCGGGGTGTGGTGGGGCGGGGCTCAGTGCGCGGCGGCGGTGAGGTCCTCGTGGGCGAGGGTGCCGTGGATCGCGGGGCCGGCCATAGCTCCAGCCCCCACGCACATCGGCACATTCGCTGGCGGCAACACCACGTTCCCGGCCGCCCAGATTCGCGGGTGGCTCGTGCGGCCCTGCTGGTCCACCGCCAGCAGGCTCCCCATCGGCGACTCGGCGCGCGCCAGCTCGAGCCCCGCCACGCAGTCCTCGTTCGGTCGGGCAGCGGGCAACAGGAACAGCGCCGCGAGCTCCACCTCGGCGCCATCGGCCGTGCGCACCCCGCGCAGCTGCGGCGCCTCGCCCAGCAGCTCTGTGATCGGCGCATCCACCACGCGCACGCCGGCCGCTTCCAGCTGCTGGCGTTCCCCCTCGGTCGGGGCGTGCTCCCCGTCGGCGAACAGCGTGATGGGTCCGGCGATGCTGCGCAGCATCTCCACCTGATGCGTCGCGAACGGCGAGGTGGCGAGCACTCCCACCGGCTGATCCCGCACCTCCCAGCCGTGGCAGAACGGACAGTGCGCCACCGTCGTGCCCCAGCGCTCCGCGAGGCCCGGAATGTCGGGCAGGGCGTCGCTCACGCCCGTGGCCAGGAGGAATGCGCGGGCGTGCACCGTCGGGCCTTCCGCGGTGTGGATTGTGAGGCCCGGGCCGCTCGCGGCATCGGTCACCTCCGCCACGTGCCCGTCGATGAACTCCACCCCGAAGGACGCGGCCTCGCGTCGGCCCCGCTCCAGCAACTCCGCGGGCGGCACGTTCTCCAGGCCCAGCACCCCGTGCATGTGGGCGGCGGACTGATTGCGCGGCGCTCCGTCGTCGATCACCAGCACCCGGCGCCGGGCCCGGCCCAGCAGCAGCGCCGCGCTCAGCCCCGCCGCACCACCCCCGGCGATGACCGCATCATAGCTATCGATAACGATTCGCATGTAGGTGACGCTAGTGGGGTGTGGGTGGGGCGTCAATGTGGGGCGGGGCCGGGGCGACCCGCCCCGCCCCCCCCCCGCACGGCCCGCCCCCGGGGCGGGGCCCCGCCGCCCCCCCCGCCGGCCCCCCCCCGCCGCGCCCCCGGGCCGGCCCGGCGCCGCCGGGCCTCCGCCCGGCGCGGCCCCCCCCCCCCCCCCCCCCCCGCCGCACCGGCCCCGCCCCCCGCGCCCCCGCGCCCCCGCCGCCGCCCCCCGCCGGCG
>NZ_JALLAL010000074.1:0-8947 GCF_023062615.1 Brachybacterium sp. Marseille-Q7125
GGGCGGTGCTCCCGGGGGTGCGGGTCATCGGGGTCTCCTGAGGATGCACGGATGGGGTGTGACGACGCGCCGGCACCGAGGATCCGCGCTGCCACCCGCGGATCTGACCGCACAGTAACGGGTGTGGGTGAACATCGGATTCGTGTCGTCGTAACTGCGTTTTCATCGGTCTGACCACGGGTGTTCATCGACCGGGTGCATGGTGGGGCCGACGCCTGCCGCACTGTCCCGCCACTTCCTACGAGCCGAGGACATCCCGTGCGAACCAGCCCCTTCCGCCGCCCGGCGGCCCTTGCCCTGCCTGTTGCCCTGACCGCCGCGGTGCCCGCCGCAGCGCTGCTGCTGGGCGGCATGACCCAGCCCGCCCATGCGGCCGTCGAGATCGATGAGGACGTGCGCGTGCTCATCGAGACAGCCGACGGCCCCCAACCCGAGGGTCCCCTCGAGGCCGCTCCCTTCACCTACACCGTTGTCTCCCGTGACGCCTGCACCGCCCCCTACACCGACGGCGCTCGCGCGGTGATCACCCAGGAGGGCGCCGACCCCGAGCGCGTGGTCCTCTCCGGCGTGGAGGAGCTCGAGGATGACGGCACCGCCCGCATCTCCATGGATGCGGTGCTCGCCGACCTCGTCGGGCCCGGCAAGGCCACGCTGACCGTGGAATGCGTGCAGGTCACCAACGGCATCCCCGAGTTCGGGGACGAGAACCCCGCCGGGGAGCTGACCATCACCGAGGACACCTGGGAGATGGACGGCATCACCATCACCGAGGGCCCCGAGCCCGAGCAGCCCACCGACCCCGCGCCCACTGATCCGGAGCCGACCGAGGAGGAGCCGACGGAGCCCGAGCCGACGGAGGAGGAGCCGAGCGGCCCCGCCGATGACGGCACGGACGCGCCGGGCGGTGACGAGGGCACCGGCGGTGGCGAGGACGCCTCGGGCGGCACCGGTCGCGGCGGTGACGCTGGCCAGGCGGGACAGACCGGGAAGGACAGCGCGGGATCCACCCGCCCCGGCGGCTGGCTCGCCCGCACGGGCGTGGAGGCCAGTGCGCTTGCGCTCACCGCAGCGACCCTCATCGGCGGCGGCGCTGCGCTCGCGTGGCGGGGTCGGCGCGAGGGCGTGCAGCGGTGAGCCGCGGCCCCGTCACCCGCCGCGGCCTGCTGGGCCGGGCAGCGCTCGTCGGCGCCATCAGCCTCGGGGCACTCTCCGCCGCGCCGATCATGCCGAATGCCCGGGCGGAGAAGCCGCTCATTGGCCCCTCCAGCACGGCCGACCCGTCGCTCGTGAACCCGCCGCCGCCCGGGTTCGTGCCCGGCAGCGCGCTGGTGCGCGCGCACGCCCACAACGACTACCTGCACCCCAGACCCCTGTGGGATGCGCTCGCCGCGGGATTCGGATCCGTGGAGGCTGATGTCTGGTACCGCGAGGGGCGGCTGCTGCTGGGACACACCCGGGTCGAGACGCTCTCGGCGCGGACCCTCGAGCAGTGGTACATCCAGCCCCTGGCGGCGCTCGTGCGCGAGAGCGGACGAGTGCTGCCCGACCTCGAGCAGCCCTTCCAGCTGCTGATCGACGTCAAGGAGGAGGGCGCTGCCACGCTCCTGGCGATCGAAGAGATGCTGCAGGGGTACCGCGACATCCTGTGCCGCGTGGAGGACGGCCGGGCCGTGGACGGCGCGATCCAGGTGGTCTACACCGGGAACCGGCCCTTCAGCGTGATCAGCACCGCGCCGGTGCGGTTCGGGACGATGGACGGGCACGACGGTGATGTGCCGACCGCGCCGGATCCGGCCCGGATGCCGCTGGTCTCCGAGAGCTGGTCGATGCTGGGTTGGCAGGGTTTCGGCAGCATGCCGGCCGACCAGGAGGAACACCTCGAGCGGTTCGTGGCTGACGTCCATGCCTCCGGTGCGAGGGCCCGGTTCTGGGGCGCGCCTGAGCTCCTCCCCGGCCGGCGTCCGGTGATCTGGGATGCCCAGCTGAATGCCGGGGTGGACCTCATCGGGACCGATCATCTGCAGCATCTGCGGGAGCATCTGCTGGCCCGCGGGCTGTGAGGCGTGTATCCGGTGCCCCGACCCCGCCCCCGGGGCGGGGTTGGGGCTGGAACAGAGCGGACCGCAGTGCAGAGAGGGGCATAGCCACCGCACCTTTGACCTGCGGGCTCATCCCCGCTGCGCGGGGAGCACGGATCATCCGGTAGCAGGGCCGCTCCGGCCTTCGGCTCATCCCCGCTGCCCGGGGGCACACCGGGCCAGGCAGCACCGCGTGCCCCGGCAGCGGCGCCGGGGTGCGCAGACGGGCGCGACGGAAACGGGCGGGGCGCCGACGCGGGTCGCGGCATGCTGCCGTGACCGGTGACGGACCGCTGGCCCGGGCCGCGGGCTATGCCAAGCGATTTATCGCAGGACCGTGCCCTGCTTCCAGTAGCCCACGAAGCACACCTCGTCTCGATCCCAGCCGCACTCGTTCACGAGGAGCCGCCGCGCCCCCGTGGCCAGGGCGGACTCCCCGGCTGCGAAGGCGGCGCGATCCTCGGCGGGCAGATCCAGCTCCCGCAGCGCCGCGAGCGCCAGCGCCCCGGGGGCCGTGCCCGTCGGCCGTGGCAGCCAGCGGATCTCGCACTGCTCGGGGATGTCCTCGACCTGTGCATCGGCCGCATCAGGCACCTCCACCAGGGCGATGCCGCAGCTGGTGCGGTCGCAGTCCCGCAGGATTCCGAGCACCGCCGGCAGCGCCGTCTCATCGGCCACCAGCACGAGGTTCCGGGCCGGAGGGTTCGCCCAGGTGCAGCCTTGGTCCAGCAGCACCAGCGGTGAGCCCGGCCGGGCATCGCGCGCCCACGGGGCGGCGACCCCGGCATCACCATGCAGCACCACGTCGATGTCCACCTCGCCGAGCTCGGGCCGGGCCTGGCGCAGCGTGTAGTTGCGCAGCGTGGGCCGCACGGCGGGGCGGCGGGCGAGCATCCGCACGTAGCTGGAGCGGGTCAGGCGCTGAGGCACGTTCTCGAGCCCGCCACCCTGGGGGGAGGGCAGGAATAGCCTTGCCCACTGGTCGAAGCCCTGCCACTGGAGATCCGTCAGCCCCGCCCCGGCCACGGTGAGGCGCTGCATGGACGGGCTCAGGCGGATGCTGCGCACCACCTCGGCGGGCACCGGGCTGGTGTCCGGGCGCTCCACGGTGCGGGCGGCGCTCATCGGGAGCTCCCGACGGGGGTGGTGCGCAGCTGGAGCACTCCGGCCACAGTGCCCAGCAGCGCGAGCACCGCAGTGCCGGCCAGCACGGGCCCGTAGCCGAACGACCCCGCGAGGTACAGCGTCCCCGAGCCGAGAATGTAGCTGGCGACCATCGCGATCGCCGCCAGAGTGGTGAAATCCGTGCCCTCCGAGCTGGGGCGCGCGAGCGACATGTTCACGGTGTACACGAGCGTGGAACCGGCCGCCATCGCCGCCACATGCAGCCCCAGCAGCAGCGTGGTCGTGACCACCGGCGCCTCCCCGGTGACCAGGGGGATCAGCGCGAGCGTGCTGAGTGCCACGAGCGGCCCGGTCACGGCCAGGCAGCGGGCGCGCCCAAATCGGCGCAGCGCCGCCCCCACCAGCAGGGAGGCCGCAGCCGCCGGAGCGGCCAGTAGCATCCCCATCACCACGCCCAGGCGCGGCAGCGACCACCCGGCATCGGTCAGCACCGGCGTCCACAGCGGATAGGCCGCAGTGGTCCCGCCCAGCAGCAGCGGCATCACCAGCAGGCCCCAGCGCGCGGCACCGGACCGACGGAACACCTGCCACAGCGCGGCGTAGGCCTGGCTGAGGCGGGGTGCGGGCCCAGCGGGCAGTGCCTCCCGGTGGGCGAGCACGAGCGGCAGCGGCAGCAGGCACAGCGCCGTCAGCACGAGCATCGCGGGAACCCACCCGACGGCTGCGTAGATCAACACGATCAGTCCTCCGCCCAGGACGTTGCCCAGCCACTGGGCGGCGTTGGCGACGCCGTTGGCCAGCGGCCGCGTGGCGTCGTCCACCGCGCGGGCCGTGAGCCCATCGGCCGCAATGTCCTGCGTGGCGCTGATGAGGGTGTACGCGACCACGGTGGCGCTCAGCAGCGGCAGGTGGTGGGCGGGATCCGGGATCGCCACGAGTGCGAGGCTCGTCAGACCCAGCAGCGGTTGCAGGATCAGCAGCCAGCGGCGGTAATGCCCTGTGGAGCGGCGGCCGAAGCGGTCGATCAGCGGGGCCCACAGGGGCTTGAACGCCCAGGCGGCGCCGGCGAGGGTCACCGCAGCCAGAGCCTCCAGGGAGACGCCCTCACGGCGCAGGATCGCTGAGAGCCCCACGTACAGAAAGCCGACCCCGAGGTACTGGGTGATGTACAGGCCGGAGACCAGCGCCAACAGCCGAGCGGTGCGGCCCGCCAGCGGGCCGGGGGTGCTGCTGAGCGGCGGGGGCGCGGCGGCCTTGGTGGTGGTGGCGCCGGGGATGACGGCGCTGCCGCCGGGTGTGGCGCTGGTGCCGTTGTGTGCAACACCCACGGGCGGGGCCTTTCCCTTGAGGACTGGACCCGCAGGAGAATACACGACGCTGGCGTTGCGTAAATACTCCGGAGGTGGATTGCCCGGCCGATGCGTGGCCGGGCGCGGGGCCAGGGGGGGGGAGCGGGGGTGCTGGAGCGCGTCAGAGCTTCTGCCTGCCGGGCGGGGCTGCGCCTTACGGGTGATTCCCACTACAGTCGAAACCTGAAGCAGTGTCCTGCGGGACGCCGCGGCAGGGGCCGACGGCTCACGTCGGCCCGGATTCGTACCTCCTTCACGCGATCGGATCTTGAGCTCATGCGCACCCCGAGCAGCCGACCGGACCCCTACCCTTCCCGTCGGCGCGCCCTCGCCCTGGGCGGCGCTGCCCTGAGCGCGACGGCTCTGGCTGCCTGCGGCGGGGCGCAGCGGCTCACCAGCGAGGAAGCCACCGAAAGCAAACCGCTCGTGCTGCGGATGGCCAACAACCTCGACCCCCAGCACGTCACCTCCGTGGCGCTGGAGGAGTTCATTGCCGATGTGCAGGAGCGCAGCGGCGGGCGGATCCGCATCGAGCATTATGCCTCGGGGCAGCTGGGCGGGGAGCCGCAGGTGCTTGGGCAGCTGCGGCAGGGCATCGTGGATCTCACGCGCGTGGGCGCCCCAGGTCTGGCCGCCTGGGATCGCGGCTACCACGCCTTCGGGTTGCCGTACGTGTTCGACTCCGAGGAGCACTACTACGCGGCACTGGACTCCGAGGCGATGCGCGAGTTCTTCACCGGCAGCCAGGAGCAGAACTTCCTGGGACTCACCTACTACACCTCCGGCGCACGCTCCTTTTACACGGCGAGCACGCCGATCCGCACCCCCGAGGATCTCGCGGGGCTGAAGATCCGGATCCAGGACATGGCCACACAGGTGCAGATGACCGAGGCCTTCGGCGCCTCCCCGATCGTGATGGGCTTCGGGGACACGTACACCGCGCTGCAGACCGGCCTGATCGACGGCGCGGAATCCAATGAGACGGTGCTGAACCAGTCCGGGCACGGGGAGGTCTCCAAGGCCTTCTCCTTGACCGAGCACACCCGCATCCCCGACATGCTGGTGATCGGTACGCGGGCGTGGGATCGGCTGTCCGAGGAGGACCGGACCCTGCTGCAGGAAGCAGCGATCGCCTCCACCGAAGCCCACAAGGAGGCGTGGGCCCAGAGCATCGAGGAGGCGTACGCCGAGTCCGAGGAGATGGGTGTGGAGTTCATCGAGGACGTGGATACCGACGCCTTCGCCGAGCTCGCCGCCCCCGTGGTGGAGGAGTTCGCCTCCCGTCATCAGGAGGTCGCCGACCTGCTGGACATCATCGACCAGGCACGCAGCTGAAGGAGCGATGACGATGACCCGGATCCATGCCCTGCGCCGCGGACTGTCCAGCACCCTGCTGTGGGCCGCGGGCGCTCTGCTGGTGATCATGACGGTGCTGGTGATCATCCAGATCATCACCCGCTACGCCATCAGCCAGCCCACCGCCTGGACGGAAGAGCTGGTGCGCTATGCGCTGATCTGGACCAGCTTCCTGGCGGCCTCGTACGCCTTCATCGAGCGGCGGCATATGGCGCTGAGCTTCCTGCGCGACCGCCTACCCCCACCGGCGCGGCGCGGCGTCATGATCGCCGTGGATGTGCTCGTGCTGCTGTTCGCCGTGCTCGTGCTCGGGGTGGGCGGAACGATGCTGGCGCTGAACTCCATCGGCGACCTCTCGGCGCTGCTGGGGATTTCCCGCGGTGCCGTGTACGCGATCGTCCCGATCAGCGGGCTCGCCATCGCGCTCGCCCAGGTGGTGGTGCTGTTGGATCGAGATGAAGGGCCGACGGGGGCCGCGCAGCCGGGGGCTGATGCCCCCGAAGCCCGCACCACCGGAGGGAAGGGGGAGGACCGATGAGCGCGCTGGGTGCCACCATCCTGCTGTTCGGCCTGTTCTTCCTGCTGCTGTTCGCCTCCGTGCCGATCTCCATCGCCATCGGCGTCTCTGCCTTCGTGACGATCGTGGCGGTGCTCGGCTGGGGTGATGCCACCTTCATCCTCGGCCAGCAGATGACCGGGGGAGTGGAAAGCTTCAACCTCCTGGCCATCCCCTTATTCATCTTCGCGGGCAACATCATGAACTCAGGCGGGATCGCCCGTCGGCTCGTGGACCTCGCCCTCGTGGTCACCGGGCGGATCCCCGGGTCGCTCGCGCACACTAACGTCGTGGCGAACATGCTGTTCGGGTCGCTGTCCGGCTCCGCGGTGGCCTCGGCCGCGGCGATCGGCGGGACCCTGCACAAGCGGCAGGTCGAGGAACGCTACGACCCGGCGTTCTCTGCTGCGGTGAACATCTCCTCCGCGTCGACCGGGCTGCTCATCCCACCCACCGCTGCTGCGATCGTCTACTCGACGGTGGCCGGTGGCCTGTCGGTCTCCGCCCTGTTCATGGCCGGGTACATCCCCGGCATCCTCATGGGGCTCGTGGTCATGGCCGTGGCGCTGGTGTTCGCGAGCAGAGCTGGCCTGCGCTCCACCGAGCGGGTGGGGATCCACCAGGG
The DNA here is from genome assembly GCF_023062615.1 of Brachybacterium sp. Marseille-Q7125. Lineage (NCBI taxonomy): Bacteria > Bacillati > Actinomycetota > Actinomycetes > Micrococcales > Dermabacteraceae > Brachybacterium > Brachybacterium sp. Marseille-Q7125. Next base: position 7,090 of record NZ_JALLAL010000074.1, read on the forward strand.
CCTCGTGGTGCTGGGCCGGGCGGTGCCATCGCTGCTGCTGATCATCATCGTGGTGGGCGGCATCGTGGCCGGGGTCTTCACCGCCACCGAGGGAGCGGCCGTGGCGGTCGTGTACTGCCTGCTGCTGTCCCTGGCCTACCGGGAGCTGACCCGCGCGGCGATCGGCCGGATCATCACCGAGACCGTGTCTGCGACCGGCGTGGTGATGCTGCTGGTGGCCGCCTCCAGCGCGATGAGCTGGATCATGGCCTTCACCGGCATCCCCGGCGCGATTACCGAGACGGTGCTGGGCACCACCAGCTCCGGGCCGGTGGTGATCCTGCTGATGCTCGCGATCCTGCTGCTGGTGGGCACGTTCATGGACATCACCCCGGCGATCCTCATCTTCACGCCGATCCTGCTGCCGATCGCCGAGGAGATCGGGATGGACCCGGTGCACTTCGGCATGGTGCTGATCCTGTCGATGTGCGTGGGCACGATGACCCCGCCCGTCGGCTCGGTGCTGTTCGTGGCCACCGGCACGACCGGGGTCAGCATCGAGCGGGTGGTGCCGAAGCTGCTGCCGTTCTTCGCGGCGCTCATCGCGCTGCTGCTGCTGATCGCGTACGTGCCAGCGCTGTCGCTGTGGCTGCCGGGGCTGACCGGGTCGCTGGAGTGAGGCCGGCCGGGGCCGGAGGGCTCGTACCCCTCACCATCTACCCCGGAGTGCCGCGGGCGTATGCACGCTATCCGGCCCGGTTCCCGCACTACGCCGGGGAACGCAGTGCCGCGCCACCAACCTCCCGCACCATCGTGTCCGAGTTCCCCACCCGGCCGACGGGTCGGAAGCCGGCGCGCTCGTAGAGCCGGCGGGCTGCCGTGTTGCCGTCCTCGACGCTGAGGCTGACGGCGCGGTGACCGGCAGCACGCGCCTGGTCGAGGACCGCGTCGAGCAGGCCACCGCCCAGTCCGCGCCCGCGCTGCCCGGGCATGACCGCGAGCGTCAGCTCGGGGATGTCGGGGGCCACGAAACCGTAGCCCGGATCCTGCTGGGGCAGCAGACGCACCCACCCGGCTCCCACCGGGCGACCCGCCTCGAAGGCGACGGCACCGGTGTCCCCTGGCCGCCCGAATCCCTCGGCATAGTGCGCGATATGCGGCTCGGCCAGCTGCTCGGGGCGGGCCTGCTCACCGTCGCGCCAGGCGAAGGCCTCCCCGAGCGCACGCCACAGCAGGGGCTGATCATCACCGGTGAGCGGCCGCACCGTCGCAGTGGCCAGGTCGATCCAGTACTGCTCGTGGTCGGCGCGCACGTCTTCGAGCACGCCCCCTGCGGCGAGGATGGTGCGGCGGGAGCCGACGTTGTCGCTGTCGCAGACCACGAGCGCCCGGTCGGTGCCGTCGGCGGCCAGGCGATCCAGGGAGGCGCGCAAAATCGCGGTGGCGTACCCGCGGCGGCGATGGCGGGGGAGTACCGCATACCCCACGTGTCCGCCCACCTCCCGCAGAACCGGCGTGAGGGCGTACCGGATCGAGGTGCGGCCGACGACCTCGCCGTCCACCTCGGCGAGCAGGAACTCCGCGCGGACCCGGCCGGGCGGAAGGTCGGTGCCCGCAGCCTCGCGAGCGTACTGGTCCAGGGTACGGCCGACATCCCCGGCAGAACCGTCCAGGTTCGCGAGGGCGAAATCGAATTCCTCTGCGGCCAGCTCCGCGTGGGCGGCGCGGAGAGCGGACTCGTCGGCCGCCGTGGGTGGGCGCAGAGCCCGTCTCTTATACACATCCGACGCTGCCGATGAGACCGCTTGCGCGAATGCCTTGACTTCTTGTTCCTTTTTTCTGATCTAACGCAGCGTACCGCCTTACTTCCTCTGCCTTT
>NZ_JALLAL010000075.1:0-8158 GCF_023062615.1 Brachybacterium sp. Marseille-Q7125
GAGCACCTCCGGTGCATCGCACCACACGGACAGCGAGGCTCCGAGCACCGGGTCCGCCTCCCCCACCGGCACCGGCGGGATCTCCACGTGAACATCCTGGGCGGCGAGGCCCATGAAGCGGCGGGGGGGGGAGGGGGGCGGGGGGGGGGGGGGGGGGCGGGGGCCGCGGCGGCGGGGTCGGCGGCCGCGGCAGCCCGGCCGTGCTGAGCGGCGTGGCCGTTCCCGCGCGCGAGGGCGATCCCGCCGGCGCCGGCGATGGTGCCGTCGATCCCGGCGAGACCCCGGTTCGCGATGACGCGCGCGGGCGTGGCCCCGGCGTGCTGCTCGAGGTCGCGGACGAGGGAGGAGGAGCCGAGGACCAGGGTGTCCTGGGCGGTGGAGCTGTGCCAGACAGCGAGAGCGGCGCGGACCTGCCAGGGCAGGTCGGCGGGATCGGCGGCGAGAGCGCGGCCGCGGTCCTGCCAGGCGGTGAGGTGCTCTGTGCGTTCGGTGTGTTCGGTGGCGTTCGCGGGGGCGGCGGTCGCAGCGGAGACGACGAGCGCGGCCGTGCGGGAGGCGTCGTTCCAGGTGGGGTGCGGATCCACGACGATGACCTCGACGTCCGGGGCTGCGAGCAGGCCCCCGAGCACGGGGCGAGAGAGCGTCGGGTGACCGAAGACGATCGCGCGGCGGGGCCGCAACGGATCGACGGGGCCCTGTTCCTGGGCCGCCATGATCTCGGCGAGGAGGCGCGGGTAGGCGGGGACCAGCTGGGCGCCGTCGCCGCCGCGGGCCCCGGAGCTCGGCTCGGCCAGCAGCGGCAGGTGATGCTCGGCCGCGAAGGCCCGGGCGGCATCCCCGGCATCGTCCCCGGCCACGACGACGGTGCGGGCGTCCACGGGGATCTCCACGGGCTGGGCGGGGCCGATGGGGATGCGCCGCGTGACGGTGATCGGGGAGGAGGGGCCCGTGGTGCCGCCTGCGGGGTCGCGTCCGGGGTCGGCCGGAGGTACGCCCGCCCCGTCGGCCGTGGGGATCCGTCCGCCCGTCGGCACCAGGGGATCACGGAACCCAAGGTTCAGGTGCACCGGGCCGGGGTGCTCGCCGGTCGCGGCGGCGACGGCGCGGGCGGCCTCATTCGCGATAGTGCGCAGCTCAGCGGGGGTCGCCTCGGCGGCGGTCGGGGCGGGCAGATCCACGCGATGGCGCACGAAGGGAGCGAACAGCTCGGTCTGGGCGGTGGTCTGGTTCGCGCCGGTGCCACGCAGCTCCGCAGGACGGTCCGCGGTGAGGACGAGCAGCGGGATGCGGGAGTGGTGGGCCTCCATGACGGCAGCCAGCAGGTGCGCGGTGGCGGTGCCGGAGGTGGTCGCCACGGCCGCGGGGTGCGCCCGGTCGGCGCGGGAGAGGCCGAGGGCGGTGAACGCGGCGGTCCGCTCGTCGATGCGCACATGCGCGGCAAGGGGCTGCTCGCGGCCTGGGTCAGCGAGGGCGTAGACGAGCGGGGCGGAGCGGGACCCGGGAGCGAGGACCGCGTGGCGCACGCCGAGCGCGGCGAGCGCCCGCCACAGCACGACCGCGGCATCGACCGCCCCGGAGCCGGTGGCAACCGGGGTCACGGTGAGCGGCTGTGGGGCGGTGCGGTGCGGGTCCGGCATGGTGGCCAGGGTAGTGGGAGTGACCGGACTCAGAGCCACCACGTCGTGCCCAGGCGCACCGTGAATCCCTCACGGCCGAGAGCCTCACCGATCGCGCGGTACTCGCCTGTCAGACGGCGGGCGGTCGCGGCGGGCGGTGGCACGTGGTCCTCGCAAAAGGCGTCGCCGTAGTGCTGCTCCATCTCCTCCCCGAAGCGGTGGATGCGGGCGCGGAGCTCGGCGGGCAGCACGTCCTCGACGGGCGGCGGGTCTGGGAGGGTGGGGCCAGGCTCGAAGGTCGCGTCGTCCCAGTCGAGGATCACGCAGTAGTCCCAGTCCCACCAGATCCCCGTCGGCAGCGCGGTCATCGCGCGAGCACCTGCGCGCAAGCGGCCAGGCGCTGCTCCCAGGCCTCGGCGAGGGCGGGCGGTGCGGCGTGACGGGTGAGGAGGTCCTCGTCGGGGTTGGGGCGGCCGACGGGCAGCTCGCCGCCCCGGGCGAACAGCGGCTGCGCGGTCAGGTCCCCCGTGAGCAGGGAGGCGGTGCCGAGCCCACAGGCGTGTTCGAGCTGTGGCAGCGCGGCCGCGAGGGCGAGGCCCGCGGAGAGGCCGATGCTGGAGTCGATCGCGGAGGAGACGACGACGGGCAGCCCGGCCTGGGCCGCGAGATTCAGGCAGCGGCGGATCCCGCCGAGTGGCTGCACCTTCATGACCAGCACGTCGGCGGCCTCGGCGCGGGCCACGCGCAGGGGGTCCTCAGCGCGGCGCACCGACTCATCGGCGGCGATGGGGATATCGAGCGCGCGGCGCAGGGCGGCGAGGTCGGGGATGTCCGCGCAGGGCTGCTCGGCGTACTCGAGTCCCCCAGCGGCGCGGTCCAGCTGCGGAAGGGCACGGCGGGCTTCGTCGAAGGTCCAAGCGGCGTTGGCGTCCACGCGGATCCTCCCGGTGGGGCCGAGGGCCTCGCGCACGGCGGCCACGCGGTCGAGATCCTCGGCGAGGGAGCCGCCGGGGTCGGCGACCTTGACCTTCGCGGTGCTCGCCCCGCCCACGCGGGCCAGCCGCCCGGCGAGCGCGGGGCCCACCGCGGGCACGGTCGCGTTCACGGGGATGGCGGTGCGCTGGGGCTGCGGGCGCTCGGTGGTGGCGTCCTCGAGAGCAGCGGCGAGCCAGGCGGCGGATTCTTCGGCCTCGTAGTCGTGGAAGGGAGAGAACTCGGCCCAGCCGGCCGGACCGTGCAGGAGCACGCCGTCACGCACCTCGATGCGGCGAAAACGCGTGGTCATGGGGATCGCCCAGGCGTGGGCGCGGTCGATGCCGAGGTCACGGAGCGAGCCAGGGATCTGCATCCGGCCAGGGTAGTCGGGGCGGGCGGGGCAGAGCCGAGGGCGGGCTGAGTGCGGGCCGGTAGCGATCTGGGGCAGGCTGAGATGGCTGGGCGCCGGTGGTAGCGAAGGAATTCGACCTTTGAGCGGCACGCCGCATGCAATATGCAGGGCACGTGCCGCTAAGAGGTCGATTCCCTCCGCACGGTCTCGACATGACAGCCGTCATGGGTCCAGAGCACGAGGCTCGTGCCACGATGCTGCGTATGACCTCCGTGGACTCCCCTGCCCGCTCCTCCTCCGCTACCCGCCGCGGGCTCGATCAGCCACTGCACCCCTCGGTGACCGGCAGCATCGTCGGCCTGGTGGGTGGATCACTGTTCATGCTTGCCAATCGGGGCGCGCTGCCGGGGCCATGGCCGATGCTCGCTCTGGTGGCGTGGGTGGTGCTGGCCGCTGCGACCGTCTGGGCGGTGTTCCTAGCGCGGCGAGGTCTGCCGGAGCTGCCTGCGCCGCATCCGCGGGCCGGCATGGTCTACGGCCTTGCGATGCTGGGGATGGTGGCGCTGTTCCTGCTCTCGCGCCCGCTGTCGCTGCTGCTCTCGCAGGTGGCCGGGCAGGATCCCACGGCGATCCAGCCAGCCCTGATCGTGCTGGCCGTCGGGGCGCACTTCCTGCCGTTCGCGGGGGTGTTCCATGCGCCGGTATTCGGCCGTCTGGGCGCAGCGCTGTGCCTGCTCGCTCTGGCCGGGGCGGGGCTCGCCGCAATCTTCGGGGCGCCGTGGGGTGCGGCGACCGCGGTGGCCGCCGGAGCGGTCATGCTCGGCGCGCTGGTCATCGCGGCGCTACGGCCCGGGCGCTGAGGCGTCTGGGCTACAGGGCCAGCGTCCACCTCGGTGCGTTCAGGGCGTCATGCAGCGAAGGCCCGGCACCTCTTGAAACACCTCGTCCGCACTGACCAGCGTGAGGCCGCGACGTGCCGCCTGTGCGCAGAGCATGCGGTCGAAGGGGTCGCGGTGGTGCCAGTTCATACTGCCTGCAGCCGCCATATCCTGCGCGGTGAGGGGGACATCCTCGATGCCGTAGTCGTGCAGACGTTCGGTCCACGCCCATGCCAGCGGTGCAGCCTGGGGCCATTTTCCGAGGCGAACCTTCTGGGAGACCTCGAAAGCACTGGCGCTGGAGGCCCACAAGCTGCTGCTCGGGTCTTCGAGGACGGAACGGGTAGAGGGTGACAGCTCGTCAGGGCTGGCCATCATCCAGAAAATGACATGGGTGTCGAGAAGAAGGTCCATCACCTCACTCCCACTCCGCGAGCTCGTCCTCGTCCATGGGGGCGAGGAGAAGCGCTCGATCTACGGCGAGTTCGGGATGCCGACCGAGCTCACGCCGCGGAGGCTCCTCCAGCGCAACGATCCGCGCCATTGCGGTACCCGACCGCGCCAAGGTGATCTCCTCTCCCCGGACTGCCCTCGACACCAGCTCCGAGAGACGCGCCTTGGCCTCGGCGATATTCACCTGAGTTGACATATCACCAGCATACGGCCAGCTGACCACGCTGACCAGATCAGGATGGTCAACTAACCCTCGCTCCCCATACCCACCCGCCGACGCGCTCACTCGGCGACGAGCCGCGGGCGGTGGAAGCCGCGCCAGCTGCCGGGCCCGGACCGTCCCTGACGGTCATGTGGTGTGCTGTTATGTCCACGGTCCTGATCTGCACGCCCCCGTCGGCCCTGACCCATGACCGGGGTCATGGGCGGGGCACCGGCGAACGTGGCGGGAACCGGTCCCGACTACCCTGGCCCCATGCCCGAAGCCACCCCGCCCACCAGCCCGCTGCCGCAGAAGGTGTCCGACACCTTCGACCCCGCCCGCTGGCGCGATATCCCCGCCAACGAGCATGGCGGCGCAGCGTTCACCGACATCACCTATCACCGCGGGGTGGAGCGTGTGGACTCTCCCGACGGGGAGCGCACCGAGCATGACCTGCCCGTGGTGCGCATCGCCTTCGATCGGCCCGAGGTGCGCAACGCCTTCCGCCCCCACACCGTGGATGAGCTGTACCGGGCGCTCGACCACGCACGGTTGGACACCGGGGTGGGGGTGATCCTGCTGACCGGCAATGGCCCGTCGGCCAAGGACGGTGGACATTCCTTCTGCTCGGGCGGTGACCAGCGCATTCGCGGGAAGTCGGGCTACGAGTACGACGCCGCCGAGGAGTACGCCGACACCGCCGCCGTGCGCACCCGCTCGGCGGGGCGCCTGCACATCCTCGAGGTGCAGCGCCTCATGCGCACGATGGGCAAGGTGACGATCGCGATGGTGAACGGCTGGGCCGCCGGCGGGGGGCATTCCCTGCACGTGGTGGCCGATCTGTCGATCGCTTCGCGCGAGCATGCGCGGTTCAAGCAGACCGACGCGAACGTCGGCTCCTTCGACGGCGGCTACGGCTCCGCGTACCTCGCCAAGCAGGTGGGGCAGAAGCGGGCGCGGGAGATCTTCTTCCTCGCCGAGGAGTACTCCGCCCAGGACGCCTACGACTGGGGCGCCGTGAACCGCGTGGTCGACCACGCCGAGCTCGAGGACGAAGGGCTACGGATCGCGTCAGTCATCGCCACGAAGTCCCCGCAGGCCATCCGCATGCTGAAGTTCGCCTTCAACCTGGCCGACGACGGTCTCATGGGCCAGCAGGTCTTCGCCGGGGAGGCGACGCGGCTGGCGTACATGACCGATGAGGCGCAGGAGGGGCGCGATGCATTCCTCGAAAAACGCGCCCCGAACTGGACCGACTTCCCCCACCCGCAGGGCTGAGCGCCATGACCGACACCACCACGGGCCTGCTCTGGCTGCAGCCCGAGCCTTACGACGCCTCCGCTCCCTCGCTCACCGCCCACGCGGACGCGATCGGCCAGGTCATGGCGGGGACGGGTCGGCTGTGGCTGGGCCCCTTCGCCCCGCCTGCCCAGCTGCCCGAGGGGTTTGAGGAGACCGCGCTCGTGGTCCCGACCTCCGGGTCCACGGGCCTCGCCAAAGCGGTCGCGCTCACCCGGGAGGCGCTGCTCGCCTCGCAGGACGCGACCGCTGCGGTGTTCGCGGCCGATGGCACCGCCGCCGAGACGCGCGGGCACGGGTTCTGGCTGCCGCTGCTGCCACCCACCCACATCGCCGGAGTGCAGGTCATCGCCCGCGCCTACCGCACGGCGCAGGTGCTGGGACTGGACGCGCCGGCACTCCCCCGGGTGCTGCCGGATCTGCGCGGACACTTCGACGCCACCGCCTTCGTGGCCCTCGCCGAACCGGCCCTCGAGCAGGCCCGCACGGCCGGTCTGCCGGCCTTCACCTCGCTCGTGCCCACGCAGCTGACCCGCATCGTCACCGGCGCCACCGGGGCCGACGCCCGCGCCCGCGGCCTGCTGAAGAAGTTCGCCGCCGTGCTCGTGGGCGGCGCCGCGACCCCACGGGAGGTGCTCGGCCGTGCCCGCGGGCAGCGCATCCCCGTACGCACCACCTACGGCTCCTCCGAAACTGCGGGCGGCTGCGTCTACGACCGCCAGCCCCTGCCCGGCGTGACCCTCACCGTCGAACGCCCCGACGCCGAGGGCGCCGGACGGCTCCTCGTCGGCTCCCCCACCCTCGCTACCGGGTACCTCACCGACGGCGGCGGCGCGGACACCTCGGACTTCAGTCTCGCGCCGGGGGCCGGGACCGGGGCTGTCGGGGCTGGCGCTGGGGCCGTCGGGTCTGGTGCTGGGGCCGTCGGGACTGGTGCTGGGGCCCGTCGGACCTTCCGCACCTCGGACCTCGCGATCGTGGGGGCCGACGGGGCGCTGACCGTCCTGGGCCGCGCCGATGACGTGATCACCACCGGCGGGCTGAAGGTGCAGCCGCAGGATGTGGAACGCGCGATCGACCGCTCCCTCATGCTGCGCGGCCTGGTGCGCGCTGCCGTGGTGGTGGGCGTCGAGGATCCCGAGTGGGGGCAGCGGGTGGAGGCGCTCGTGGTCCTCGAGCCCGGGGCGGTGCCCGCCGAGGCCGGTTCGCTGGTCCGTTCGGCGCTGCGCACCACGGACGTGGATCCGCACATGATCCCGCGGCGCGTGCACGTGGTGGAGGAGCTGCCGCTGCTGGGCATCGGGAAGGTGGACCGCGCCGCGGCCCGCCGGATCGCCGCCGAGCGCAGCCGGGATTGACGCAGCACCTTGCCCGGGTGGGGAGCGCTCGTGACCGAGATGGGCGCGCTCCGGGGCGACGTACACTCGGGGCGTCGTCGCAGAAGGAGCAGCATGGCCAGCCTGTCGCAGTGGGTGCAGGGCGCCCGCCCCCGCACTCTCCCCGCGGCTCTCGCCCCCGTCGCCGCCGGCACCGGCGCCGCGATCTGGCAGCTGAACTCCAGCCAGGGCGGCATCGACCTCGGGCACGTGCTGCCGCGAGCGCTGCTCGCCCTGCTGGTGGCGTTTGCGATGCAGATCGGCGTGAACTACGCCAACGACTACTCCGACGGGATCCGCGGCACCGATGAGGACCGGGTCGGGCCCTTCCGCCTCACCGGCTCCGGCGCCGCCGCCCCCACGACCGTGAAGCGCGCGGCGATGCTGTCCCTCGCGCTCGGCGGGGTGTTCGGCGTGGTGCTCGTGGTGATCTCGCAGATGTGGTGGGCGCTGCTGGTGGGCGCTGCCGCGATCGCCGCCGCCTGGTTCTACACCGGCGGGAAGAAGCCCTACGGCTATCTGGGGCTCGGCGAGCTGTTCGTGTTCGTCTTCTTCGGGCTCGTGGCCGTGAACGGCACCGCCTTCGCGATCACGAAGCAACCCAGCTGGGTGATGCTGCTGGTGTCGGTGACGATCGGGCTGCTGGCGGTGGCGCTCATGCTCACCAACAACCTGCGCGACATCCCCACCGATGAGCTCGCCGGGAAGCGGACGCTTGCGGTGCGGCTCGGGCAGCAGGGCACGCGGGCGCTGTATACCGTCACAGTGCTGGGCCCGTTCGTGCTGCTCATCCCGCTGTTCGTGGAGCACTGGCCGACGCTGCTGGTGCTCGCCGCGCTGCCGCTCGCGATCGGGCCGGTCCGCGCGGTGCTGGGCGGGGCGCGGGGACGGGACCTGATCCCGGTGCTCGGCGCCACCGGGCGGCTCGAGCTCGTCTACTCGCTGCTGCTGCTCCTGGGCCTCGTGCTCTGAACCCCGGGGCAGGGCCCCTCCCCTCACGCCCTGTC
>NZ_JALLAL010000076.1:0-7912 GCF_023062615.1 Brachybacterium sp. Marseille-Q7125
CACCAGTATCGCCGAGGAGATCAACAATCGACCCCGCCGCCGACTGGGCTATCTCACGCCCACCGAGGCATTCGCCCGACTACTCGCCGGCGAGCCCCATGTTGCTTCGACGCCTTGACATCGCCCACTGATCGCCCGGAGAACTTCAGCGAGGCGGCGGACCAGATGCTTCCTGAGACCACGGACAGCATCGATTGAACCGGCCTTGATATCCTGGCCGGTCGACCAGCTCGTCTGGATCCAGCTTGATAAGTCAGGGGCACAAGCGGGCGTGATAAAGCCTGCGCAGAGAGGCCCCGCTCGGCTGTCCCACTCGTGCTCTATGCTCCACATCAGATCCGTCGATAACTATTTCTGAGTGGAGGACAGTTGATGGCGAGCCGCCAGGAGGAAGTGCCGATCCCGCGACAGGGAAACCTTTTTTCTTTCTCGGAGTTGGAGGAACTGCCAGGCTTCACACCTCGTCCCAGCCGCACCGCACACAGCAGCCCCGTCGTAAACACCAAGAAGCTGCGTGGCCTCGAGGCGCCGATCCTGACCGGACTCACGGTCGTCGGACCTGAAGACATCCCCCAGATATCACAGACAACCAGTGTCCCCAAGCGTCTGATCGCCTTCTCTGAGCGCAAGCAGTGCACACCCGAGCACGGCGACTGGGTGCACTTCTACGAAGACGACTACCGCTTCCGGAGCATCTGGCAGTCCCCACACCGACATCTTCCACGTTTGAGGCAGTTCACTGGCGTCATCACTCCAGACTTCTCCCTCTACTCCAACATGCCCGCTGCCATGAAGAAGTGGAGCACGTTCCGGAACTATGCGATCGGCGCTTGGCTGCAGCGGGAAGGTGTTGACGTAATCGCCAACGTACGGATGAGCGGGACGGACTCGGCTTTCTACACGCTGGCAGCTGCGCCCCGCCACTCCACGCTTGCTCTCAGCCTTCACGGATGCATCTCCGATCCGATCAACCGCAAGGAGGTTCGCCAGGAGATTCGCTGGATCTGCGATGACCGTGCACCCTCCGCGCTGGTCGTATATGGCCCTGCCCCAGACGATCTGCTCACCTATCCTCTTGAGCACGGAGTCAATGTGTACCGCTTCCCCGCCGACTCCCGTCACCGTTCCTCTCACCGGGAGGCAGCATGAGCAAACCGCGCAGCCGGCTGATCGACTACGCATCACACACGTTCCGCACCGTATTCGGCTACACGACGGAGCTCCACTTCGGAAAACAGGCGAAGCACATCGCTGACCGCCACGAACACATCGCCGGTCGCTCTGTCATCACGATCAGTGTCGTGGCACTACAGGCTCTGGTGGAGCAGAAAGCTGGCACTGGGGACCGCAAGGGGGCCAACAAGGAGGTCGTGGACTTCGGGGTAACGATCGGCTTTCACGTCGATTCTGAGACCGGAAAGCAAACCTCAACAACCTGGGGAACCATCCACTACTCAAAGACAGGAGTGCACGTAGTGCCGACCTTTCCGCCTCCCCACCATGGAGCTGACCGATGATCTTCCACGACGAAGAGCGCAGCACCACCGCCGCCCTGACCGCCTACGCGATGGCCCATCCCCACGCCCGGTTGCTCATCGAGTTCGGGGAGCAGGAGTCCTACATCGGCGCATTCGACACGACGTACGAGAGCGACAACTCCGGCGAGCTGGACATCGAGATGGAGGACCCGCGCTACGACGAGTTCCACCAGGTGAGCTACGGGGTCCTCGAGATCATCCAGGACGGGCCGCGGCGCTTCCGCGATGTCTGGTCCACCCCGCAGAAGGACTGGCTCACCATCGACTACCGCGACTTCCCCACCCGCGTCGTAGACGTGGACCGCGGGGTCGTCGTGTATCCGGTGGATGCATCGGGGCAGGCGGGAGAATCGGAGAGCCCAGCGTCGGCCTGAGCACTGCAGAAACCGCGCCCGGGGCCGCCAGCCCTGCAGGTCCCCTACCCTCTCACCAGTCGTCGGTCTCCTCAGGGGCGAGGGTGGCGCGGGCCAGGGTGATGGCGACATCGGAAAGGCGCTCATCACGCCGCGAGGCTGCGTCGGGCCGAAGGTTGCGCAGGATCGAGCAGGCGGGCAACTCCCTGATCAGCGCATGCAGCCCCCACCGATCGCTGGTACTCCACCCCAGCTCCCCGAGCAGCCGCACCACAGCATCAATACTCAGGGCCCCGCCCGACGGAAGCATGCTCACGTGCAACAGCAACACGGTACTCGCGTCACGCTCAAAGCCGTCTCGCTCCGGGATCAGAGTGCTGCGCAGGTGCTCCCAGAGCCCCCAGGGGTCCTCCAGCAGCGGGGCGATCTTGGCTGGCAGCCGTAGCGTGCCCTTGTGCTTGCGCAGCAGCTTCACGGTCTGCAGGGCGTGACGGAAGTGCCGGACGCTGGCGGCGTGGACCTCCCGGTTGTCCTTCCCCAGGCCGGTGATCTGCGTGGGCACCACCTCGCAGGCGCGTTCCACCAGCGCGGGCGGGAGGTGCCCGGCAGCGGTGAGCGTGATGCCCTCCCCGTCGGCCTCGCGCATGAACCACAGGATCGGATCCAGCGCCGCGATGAGCTCATCCTCCTCCGGAGGCTCCGGGGCGACCATGAGGTCCAGGCCGGGCATCTTCAGCCGATGGTGCACCGGGTGCCCGGTGGTGCGCTCAAGCAGCTGCGTATAGGCGGGGTGGAAATCCGGCTCGGCACGAGCGTCGCCCTCAGCCCACAGCAGATCGTTCAGCTCCGCGAGGTCCAGATGCGCGGGATCCGGTAGCACGGTGGCCAGATCTTCCGCGTCGGTCAGACCCCCGCAGTCCTCCGGTGGGGCCGCGCGGCGCCCAGCGATCGCGCGGACCTGCCGGTCCTCCCTCTCCGCCGGGCGGATCTTCTCCAGCTTCAGCCGGACCTCCCACATGTCGCCGTAGTCGTAGACGTAGCGGACCGTGTCCTCGACCGCCGCGAACGCCTCATCGAGATGCACGTCCTTGGCGGGAACCCCGTCCTCCTCACCGTCCTCGACGTCGTAGGGGCACAGCAACAGCTGCGCCTCAGGGCTGAAAGGGCTGCCGCCCAGGCCGAAGCGCCACAGGTGGCGGTCCTCCCAGTCGAAGACGGCCTGCAGGATGTGGTGCAGCTGCTGGAACGTGAGGTCGCTGGGCATCTCCAGGCGGCGCCAGATCGGTGGGCGGGCCTGCTCGATATCGGCCCGGATCGTGAGGACCACGGGCTCCTCACGCCGAGGGCCGCGCCGTTCCGGGCGCGCCAGCGCCGCGGGCATCGCGGCTGCCCCCGCGTGGTCCAGGAGGCTCGTCACCGTCTGCTTCTGCTGCTCCAGCGGCATGGAGGACATCAGCTCCTCCAGCCAGGCGCGGATTTCCTCATGGTTGCGCTTCTTCGAGATCACGGATCTACGGTAGTGGGAGCGCGCTGACTGGTGACCGGGCTTGCGCTCCCGGGCCACGACTCCGCCAGCGCACACCTCCGCGCCGCCACGGCCTTCCGGGCCTCGCGCAGCTCACGCAGGGCCTGCTCGAGGTCCTTCGGGGTGCTAGCAATCAGAAGCTCAAGCCCTCGTCGTCCCCGTGCATGAGCAGATCCCGCAGCTTCCCGCCGCTGAACAGCAGGAGCAGGAAGCTCGCAAGGTTGCCGTGGTACTTCCCGTCGGCGTCCTTCCACACCAGGCCAATGTCGGCGGCATTGTCGAGGCGAACTGCCACGCGGACCAGGCGCCAGCACTCCTCGATGGGGTGCTCGCGACGCTCCGGTTGCTCGTAGAGTTCCACGAGGTCCGGCTGGGGCGGCAGCTGCAGGCCTTCCGGCGCGGACGCGAAGGTCAACGCGAGCAGGAAGTCCATGGTCGTGTCGATGTCCGCAGAACTGCTGCGATCGACCAGCACGAGATGAGTGAGCGCGATGTTCAGGAGCGTCTTGGCGAAGTCGCTGAACCCCTCGGGATCCTCCTCGAGCGCGACGTACGGCTCCATCGGCTGCTTCCCCGGCACCGCGCGGGTGGCACCGAGCTCCACCCAGCCGCCCTGGCAGAGCGCCGTCCACGGCGCTTCCACCTCCAGCACATCCCACATGCTGCGGGCGTTCGCGTGCTCGGTCAGCCCCCAGCTCTCCACAACCTTGCGCAGGTCCGCGCGCTGTAGCGCCCCGGTATCGGTGACCGGTAGCCGCTCCCCCACCAGCTCCAGCAGGCTCACGGCGCGCTGCACGAGCGGCAGCTGCGCCCACTGCTCGGCGGGGATGTCAGCATTCGCGTCCCCGTCGTTTTCCTCGATACGGCGTGCGATCCGACGCTCGAGCTCGTCGTCATCGGGCAGGAACCAGGGCCACTCCGGCGCCGTCTCCTCCTCCGCCCATTCGCCCGCCCCGGGAACGTACGGCGGCACAGAGGCGGGCAGACGGCCCGTGTCGCTGATCGCGGTGCGCTGTTCGCGCGTGAGCTGGTTGTTGTACCAGTGCATGAAGTCGTCGAACTGCTGCTTATCGGCGAGGTCCACCCCCGCATCCATGGCGTAGGTGAGGACGTTGCCGCTCGAGCTGCGCCGGGTGGGGTCATCGAACGCTTCGAGCACCTCGAGCTCCAGCTCATCCAGGAGGCCCCTGAGGTCTGCCAGGTGCGCCGGTGCGCGCCGCCAGCGATCCGTCTCCTCCAGGAAGTCGAAGTACCTGACGAGGGCCGGCACGAGGTTCATGGCCTCCACCCGGGAGATCAGCCACTTGCGCGGTGCGACGTACAGCAGCAGCTCCTCGAGCAGGGTCAGGTCCCACTCCGCGGGACCCGGGCTCCCGAGGTGCTCGCGCTTCATCCGCAGCAGGACCGTGAGCGTCTGCGCCTCACCCTCCGCGACCTCCGGGTCCGTGGCCGCCTCGCGCCAGGAGCGGTAGTGCTTCATCAGCGTGGCGAGATCACGCTCCGCCCTGCGTTCCCGCTCGGCAGGGCTGATGCGGGAGGACGCGGAGGACTTCTTGCGACGAGAGGAACGCTTGGCCATAGGTCCATGGTGCCGGGTCCGCCGCGCAGCTGGGCGGTTTCGCGCCGGGGTCAGGTGTTGGAGTCCGCAGCGTCATCCACGAACGGCACTCTCCTGACCGGCCGCGTGCAATATGCAGGTAGCCGGTCAGCTGGGTACCTTCCGCGGAAGCAGCCACTGCTGCGAAAAGTCCCGCCGGCGAGCCCGGTCACGAGCTCAGCATCTGCAGCAACATTGTGGATCGGGACCACACGATCCCAGGGCGCTTCGGTCACCGCAGCGCGGCTACGGCCCCCTCGACGATGAGGTCCTCGTCCTCATCGAGGCGAGCCAGTCCCTCGGCGCTCACCACGACGACGTTCTCGTGGAAGATCCGGTCTTCCAACGGGATCTCGCGGAGGAAACAATGCCGCATCGCAGCATCAGGGATCACGACATGCTGAGCCCCGGGCTGGTAAGCATCACGCCATGGGGACTGTTCGTGGGTGAGCCGGCACAACTGAGAGGCCGAGAAATCCTGGTAGCGGTCCCAGAGCTCGTCCAGGAATGCCCGGGTGTCGGCGGGCAAGAGGTCCGCCGGCCAGCTCTCCTGCGATGACGCGATCACTCGATCTCGGAAGCCGCGGAATCGCGCCCGGATGGCGGGAACCACCGGGCCATGTTCGTATGCCTGAACATCGGCGTCGAACAGCCGCTACCCCATGGATGCAAGCGCATTCGCCTGCGCCCGATACAGCAGCTTATGCAGCTTCAGCTGCGCTACATCAGGCTCCGGGCGCTGTGCATCCAGGGCGATGAGGTACTCCGCGAGAGCGACGGGGTCGAGGTCATGGGAGACCTGCGGAGAGATCAGATCGGTCAGTTCTGTGGTCACGCCAGGCCTCCTTCCGCGGGTCGATCCGGCTCTGGCCGTGCCGTCAGTCTAGGAAGGCCCAGCGTTTGCGATCTCATCCCCCAACGCCTCAAACGTCCCAGGCGTGTAGGGCGGTGTTCCGTCCGGCAGTCGTCCCGTATCCCTGAGCGCGACGCGCTCATCAAGCCTGAGCTGATAGTTGTAGCAGGCCAAGAAGTCTTCCAGATCATCGGAATCGGTGAGATCCACGCCCTGCTCCATGGCATAGGTGATGACATTGACGTGCATGCCGCGTCGGCTTGGACCACCGAACACCTCGATCACCTGAAGCTCCATTACATAGACGAGGTCGGCGAGATCCGCGCTGGACTCCGCACTGTTCTTCCAGCGTCCTGTTTCCTCGAGGAACTCGAAGTACACAGCAAGCGCCGGCACCAGGTCAGCGGCCTCCTCAAAGGGAAGCGACTACGTGCGCGGCGCTACGTGCAGCAGCAGCTCCTCCAGGAGGTTCATGTCCCACTGCGCAGGATCTGGGCTGTCCAGCTTTTCCCATTTCATCCGCAGCAGGATGGCGAGATAGCTCGCTTCCCTCTCCACTTCGTCTGCGGGAGCGTCCGCCCCGCGCCAGGTGCGGTAGTGCTCCACCTGCGTGGCGAGATCACGCTCCGCCTGGCGCTCCAGCTCAGACGGACTGAGGCGTGACGTGGAACGGGAGGAACGCTGAGCCATAGGTCCATGGTGCCGGGTTCATCGCGCGGATGGTCGGTTTCGCGCCGAGGGCCAGGTACTGGAGTCCGCGGCGCCATCCACAAGCGGCACAAAGGGGCCACAGCTGACAGCCCTCCTCGCACATGGGACGATTGAGCGAGAACGAGTTACCGGGGAGGTGCTGATCATGCTGACGCTCGACCGTGATGCTCTCGCTGCGATCAGCCGAGCCCACAACGTGCAGCGCCTCGTGCTCTTCGGCTCCGCAGCGACCACAGCGTTCGATCCCGAGACGAGCGATGCGGACTTCATCGTGGAGTTCATTCCAGGGTCCGCCACGCCGTTCGAGGACTACTTCAACTTGAAGGCAGAGCTCGAGGCCCTGCTCGGACGGCCGGTGGATCTGCTGTCCGCGAGCCGCATCGAGAATCCGTACCTCGCGGCCTCCGTGGCGGAGACGGCGGTGGAGGTTTATGCGGCGTGATCCCCACACCGCAGCATGGGATGCGCTGAAGGCTGCCAGGAAGATCCAGCGCTTCACACAGGGCATCGAGCGCTCCGCCTACTTCGAGGATGACCTTCTACAGTCGGCCGTCGAGCGGCAGTTCGAGGTCATCGGGGAGTCGCTGAACCGGATGAGCCGACTGTCGTCCGAGCTCGCGACGCAGATCCCTGACCTCCCCAAGATCGTTGCCTTCCGCAACGTGCTCATTCACGGGTACGCGGAGGTGGAGACCGCGGTCGTCTGGGATGCCGTTACCACGCATCTCCCGCCTCTCATCGAGAATCTCAGCGCCCTCCTCGGCGAGGCTCCTGCACAGTCGGACGAGCGCCCGTAACCCCTTCCCCCCTCACCCCTCCTCAAACGCCCGGATCTCCTCGAGCTTCTCGCCGTACGCCGATGCTGGGTCATGCCGCAGGTCCAGCCACAGGTCCACGAGCGCCCGCGCGGCGGTCGGCGCGATGACGTTCTGGCCCATGCACAGAATCTGCGCGTCGTAGTTCTCCACGGCGCCGCGCACGGTGACGAGGTCGTGGGCGGTCGCGGCGCGGATCCCTGGGATCTTGCTGGCGGCGATCGCGGTGCCGATCCCGGTGCCGCAGACCAGGATGTCCCGGTCGCGGCGCCCCTCGGCGATCTCGCGGGCGGCCTGGAAGGACACCTGCGGGTAGGTGATCTCCGCGACCGTCCCGTCATCGGCCCACAACTGCCAGAGCAGGCCCCGCCCCGGGAACCCGCTGCGACCCTCACCTCGAGATTTCATCGAGGTGTGGTTTCGACTGGTGGACGACATAGAGAAAGATGCTCCTGACCTGGGATGATACGGGTTGTTCAGACTCGTAGCCATCCACTGGAAGGAGCACCTTTCAGGTGTC
>NZ_JALLAL010000077.1:0-7782 GCF_023062615.1 Brachybacterium sp. Marseille-Q7125
TGCACACCGACCTCGCGCTGGACGCCCTGAACATGGCCATCTACCTGCGCACACGAGATGGAGATGACCTGTCAGGACTGATCCATCATTCCGATCGAGGAGTCCAGTATCGAGCCATCCGCTACGGAGAGGCTCTCGCTGAGCAGGACGCCGTCGCCTCTGTCGGCTCTCGCGGTGACTCCTACGACAACGCCCTGGCTGAAGCCCTGAACTCCCTGTTCAAAGCCGAATTGATCCGTAACCGCGGCCCCTGGCACGGCGTCGACGACGTCGAGATCACGACCGCCGAGTGGGTCCACTGGTTCAACACCTTCCGTCCCCACAGCGCCCTGGAAGGCCTGACTCCCCAGGCCTACCGGGCCGCGCACCGAGAGACCCTCACCAGCTCGTCAGAACCCGCCCTCGAACCCCTGAACGCCAGATAACCCAGCCTCCACCAAACCCGGGGCTTGACAGTGAGCGTGTCGTGCCACGGGGCCTGCGGCCAGTCAAGGTCGTACTCCGAGCAGGCCGCGTGCACGACGGACCGGTCGAACGGAGCGTTATGGGCCACCAGGTCGTCGCCATCGGCGAAGTGAGCGATCTGCGGGAACACGGCGTCCCAGCCGGGCGCATTCGCGACGTCACCGGGCGTGATGCCATGGATCGCGACGTTGACCGGTGCGAACTCATCATGCCCAGGCGGGGGCTTCACCAGCCAGCTCGCGGTCTCGGTGACCTCTCCCCCGCGCACCTTCGCGAGCCCGACGGCACAGACGGATGCCCGAGAGGAGTTGGCGGTCTCGACATCGATCGCGGTGAAGTTCAGTTCGGGAACGGGGGTGGCTTCCATGAGCACACAGTAGGAACGGGGGCCGACACTCTCCCGGGCCCCTTAGCCCCACCCCTGCCCGAGGTCTCCTGTGTCCCATGCCCCTCCCTGATCCCCGATACTGGATCTCATGACCTCGGCGCCTTCGGTGATGAAGCTTCTGGACCGCATGTACAACGCGTCGACTTCCACCTCGCATCGGGGTGAGCAGTTCGAGCGGTTCGTGCAGTCCTTCCTGCAGACGGACCCGCTGTGGGCGGATCAGTTCGCGGACGTGTGGATGTGGGATCGCTGGCCGGGCAAGTGGGGGCATGACTCCGGGATCGATCTGGTCGCCAAGCGTCGCGATGGCGGGCTGACGGCGATCCAGTGCAAGTTCTACGCCCCGCAGTACCGCGTCTCGAAGGGGGATCTGGACAAGTTTCTGGCGGCGTCGGGCCGCGGCGGTTTCACAGAACGCCTGGTGGTTTCGACGACCACACAGTGGGGTGCGACGGCCGAGGAGACGATCCGCGACCAGGCGATCCCAGTGCGGCGCTTGGGACTGGAGGACTTCGTGCAGTCCCGAGTGGACTGGGCGTTCTTCGACCCGGAGACGCCGACGGCACTGTCGCTGCAGGGCACCTCGGATCTGCGCCCGTATCAGCGCACGGCGATCGACCAGGTGACGGCCGGTTTCGCGAAGCATGACCGAGGCCGGCTAATCATGGCCTGCGGCACGGGCAAGACGTTCACGTCGCTACGCCTGGCGGAGGAGACCGTGGGCGCAGGCGGCAGTGTGCTGTTCCTGGTGCCGTCGATCGCGCTGCTGTCACAGGCACTGCGGGAGTGGTCGAACCACACGCAGGTGGGGATCACGGCCTTGGCGGTGTGCTCGGATGCGAAGGCCTCGCGCAGCACCCGTCGTTCTCAGGACTCTGCGGAGATCTCGGTGGTGGATCTGGCGCTGCCGGCCACGACGGATCCGGTGCGTCTGGCGGAGCGGATGAAGCTGGCGCGCACTGATGGCGCGGGTATGCGCGTTGTCTTCGCGACGTATCAGTCGATCGATGTGGTGGCGCAGGCGCAGCAGAGCGCGGATTTGGAGCCGTTTGATCTGATCATCTGCGATGAGGCGCACCGCACCACGGGCGCGACGCTCGCGGGTGCGGAGGAGTCGGCGTTTGTGAAGGTGCATGACGCGGACTATCTGCGGGCCGATAAGCGCCTGTACATGACGGCGACGCCGCGCATCTATGACGACGCCTCGAAGGCGAAGGCCGGGCAGGCGCAGGCGGTGCTCGCCTCGATGGATGACGAGGACGTGTTCGGCCCGGAGCTGTACCGCCTGGGCTTTGGCGAGGCCGTCGCGATGGGGATGCTCACGGACTACAAGGTCCTGATCCTCACTGTGAACCAGGAGACGGTCAGCGGCGCGATGCAGGAGGCGTTCGCCCGCGATGGCGAGCTGACGCTCGATGATGCGACGCGGCTGATCGGCTGCTGGAACGGCCTGGCCAAGCGCGGCGACAGTGAACACACCTTCGGGCAGGACACGGCGTCGATGCGCCGCGCGGTCGCCTTCACACGGGACATCAAGTCCTCCAAGCGCATCGCTGCGCAGTTCACCGACGTGGTCTCCACCTTCGTGGATGCCCACGAGGAGGAGGACGCGGCGGATCTGCTGTCGGTGCAGGCCCGGCACGTGGACGGCACGATGAACGCGATGGAGCGCACGGAGCTGCTGGATTGGCTGAAGGAGGAGGCCGACGGGAACGAGTGCCGGGTGCTGTCCAATGCCCGGTGCCTGTCCGAGGGCGTCGATGTGCCCTCCCTGGACGCGGTGATGTTCTTGAATCCGCGCCGCTCGGTGGTGGATGTGGTGCAGTCCGTGGGGCGGGTGATGCGCCTGGCCAAGGGCAAGAAGTACGGGTACATCATCTTGCCGGTGGTGGTGCCGGCGGGGGTAGCGCCGGAGAAGGCGCTGGATGACAACCAGAACTTCAAGGTGGTCTGGGATGTGCTGCAGGCGCTGCGGGCGCATGATGAGCGCTTCGACGCCATGGTCAACAAGGTGGAGCTGAACACCACCCGCGACCGCAAGATCGACGTGGTGGGCGTGGGCTTCGAGGGCGGCGACGACGGTTCAGCCGACGGAACCGATGGGGCCGACGGGGACTCTGCGCAAGCGGCCACCGCGCAGGGGATGCTCGATGTGCGGCTCTCGCAGATGGATGAGCTGCGCAATGCGATCTACGCGAAGATGGTCCAGAAGGTGGGCTCGCGCCATTACTGGGATGACTGGGCGAAGGACATTGCGCAGATCAGCGAGGCGCATATCCAACGGATCCGCTCCCTGGTGGAGGATCCCAGCACCCCGGCCTCCGCGCAGTTCTCGGTGTTCGTCGAGGCGCTGCGGCGAAACCTGAACGAGTCGATCAGCCATGACCAGGCTATCGAGATGATCGCCCAGCACATGATCACCGAGCCGGTGTTCGATGCCCTGTTCGAGGACTACGCCTTCACCGCGTCGAACCCGGTGTCCCAGGTGATGGATCGGATGGTCGAGGCGCTCACGGCGATGCACGTGGACGCCGAAGCGCAGTCGCTGGAGAAGTTCTACGACTCGGTGCGGCTGCGCGCGAAGGGCATCGACAACGCGGCGGGCAAGCAGAAGATCATCACCGAGCTGTACGAGAGCTTCTTCACCAAGGCGTTCGCCAAGACGGCCGATGCGATGGGCGTGGTCTACACCCCGGTGCAGATCGTGGACTTCATCATCCGCGCCGTCGACGACGTGCTCGCCCAAGAGTTCGGACGCCGCCTCACGGACCCGGGCGTGCATGTGCTGGATCCGTTCACGGGGACGGGAACGTTCATCGTGCGCCTGCTGCAGTCCGGGCTGATCGACCCCTCCGACCTCGCCCGGAAGTACGCGAGCGAGCTGCACGCCAACGAAATCCTGCTGCTGGCGTACTACATCGCGGCGATCAACATCGAGACGACGTTCCATGACCTGCGGGCCGAGCAGCAGGACGTGACCCTCGCAGCCCAGCCCTATGTGCCGTTCGAGGGCATCGCGCTGACGGACACGTTCCAGATCACCGAGGACGGCGACCTGCAGGACGAGCGGGTGTTCCCGGTGAACAACACGCGCGTGGAGGCGCAGAAGAAGCTCGATATCCAGGTGATCCTGGGGAACCCGCCCTACTCGGTGGGGCAGACCAGCGGCAATGACGACAACGCGAACGTCAAGTACCCGACTCTCGATGCGCGGATCGCGGAGACGTTCGCCGCACGCACCGATGCGGTCAACAAGAACTCGCTCTACGACTCGTACATGCGGGCGATCCGCTGGGCGAGCGACCGCATCGGCGACGAGGGCGTGATCGGCTTTGTCACCAATGGCGGCTGGATCGAGGGCAACACCGCGGCCGGGGTACGCAAGACCCTCGCCGAGGAGTTCAGCGCGATCTACGTGTTCAACCTGCGGGGGAACCAGCGCACCGCGGGGGAGCTGAGCCGTAAGGAGGGCGGGAAGGTCTTCGGCTCTGGCAGCCGAAACACCGTCGCGATCTTCCTCCTGGTCCGCACCCCCGGGCACGACGGGGACGCGACGATCCACTACCGCGACATCGGCGACTACCTGAGTGCCGAGCAGAAGCTCGCCCTCGTCGATGAGGCGAGCCTTTCGAGCATGCCATGGCAGCAGATCACCTCGAACGAGCACGGCGACTGGATCAACCAGCGGGATCCGCGGTATCTGGAATATCCGACACTCGGAGATAACAAGGGCGTTGAACACGCACCCGCAGCGTTCACCCTCTATTCCGGCGGACTGAAAACCAACCGTGACGCCTGGGTCTACAACTCCTCTGCCTCCACACTCCGCGAGAACGTCACCCGCTCGATCGCGTTCTACAACCATGAAGTGGACCGCGCCGACGCCGACCCCCAGGGGTACCGTCCGGACTACGATCCGACTCAGCTCTCATGGAACAGGGCCGACAAGAGGAACGTCACGAGGTCCCGGAGGATCACGGTGCAGCCCGAGGGCTTCCGCACCGGGCTCTACCGCCCCTTCTTCCAGCAGCAGGTCTACTTCGACCGCGCGTACAACGACATGGTGTACCGCCTGGAGCAGATCTACCCCACCGCCGCGCATGAGAACTATGGGTTCTATGTGACTGGCGTCGGCAACGACCGGCCCTTCTCCACGCTCGCAACTCGATCTGTGCCTGACCTTGCCATGTGGGGCTCTTCCAACGGCCAGTTCTTCCCCCGCTACACCTGGCACCCGGTCGATGCCGGCGAGCTCTCGCTGGACCTCGACGGCGAGGTGGTGGATGGCTACCGCCGCGAGGACAATATCTCCCCACGGTTCCTGCAGCTCATGCGCGAGCGGTACGGGCAGGGGACGTCGACCGATGACGTGTTCTTCTTCATCTACGGTCTGCTGCACTCCCCCGAGTATCGAGAGCGGTACGCCGGGGAGCTCAAGCAGATGCTGCCGCGGGTACCGGATGTGCCGGCATCGTCCTTCACCGGGTTCGTGGAGGCGGGGCGGGAGCTGTTCCACCTGCACGCCGATTACGAGGATGCACCGATGTTCGAGGGCATCACGGTGGAGCAGGGCGAGCAGCCGCCCATCGGCGGCGAGGCCGAGTACTACCGGGTGACGAAGATGCGCCTCCCCTCGGGCCAGAAGGCCGCGGACGAACCCGAGCGCCTGATCTTTAACCCGCACATCACGCTCGCCGGTATCCCGCCAGAGTTCTACCGGTACCAGCTGGGCTCGCGTAGCGCGCTGGAGTGGATCATCCGCCAGTATCAGGTGAGCACGGATAAGGCCTCCGGGATCGTGAACGACCCCAACGACTGGGGGCTGGAGCGCGGCAACCCGCGCTACATCCTCGACCTGATCCAGAAAGTCGCGACCGTTTCCATCCGCACCGTCCAGATCACCGAGGCATTGCCGCCGATCGAGTGACGCTCCCCTTCCTCTCTTTCTGCGATTGGAGTCCCATGCCGACGTTCCAAACCCCTCAGTTCACGATCTCCGAGCTGCTCTCCAACGCTGCGGACGGCTCACTCCAGCTGCCCGACTTCCAGAGGCCCTACCGCTGGGATGACGAGCGCATCCGGTCCCTGCTGGTCACGGTGCTACGAGGCCATCCCATGGGCGTGATCATGACCCTGGAGACCGGCGGAGAGAACATCCGGTTCAAACCGCGGCCCCTCACAGGGGTCGATCCTGCTGCCGCGTCGCAAGAGCCTGCGTTTCTCCTGCTGGATGGGCAGCAGCGCATGACCTCCATGTTCCAGGCCCTCACCGGCGACGGCATCGTGGAGACGGAGGACTCGCGCCACCACAAGCTCACCCGGAAGTACTTCATCGACGTTGAGAAGGCACTCGGCGACGCCCGCGATCAGGACGAGGCGATCCGCTCCCTGCCAGCTGACGGAGTCATCCGCGAGAACTTCCATCGCGACATCGTCCTGGACGTGTCCACCCCGGAGAAGCAGCACCAGGAGGGGCTGATGCCCATGTCGGTGCTGTTCCACCAGACGGAGGCGATGCCGTGGTTGTTCGGCTACATGCAGGCCACGAAGCCCGATGACGAGGTGAATCGCACCGAGGTGATGCAGGCGTTCACCACGCGCGTGCTGAACCCGATGCTGCAGTACCAGATTCCCGCGATCGAGCTGAGCAAGAACATCGGCAAAGATGCCGTGGCGACCGTCTTCGAGAAGGTCAACACGGGTGGCCTGCCCCTGGATACGTTCGAGCTACTCACCGCTACTTTCGCGGGTGATCGTGCCTACTACGAGGAGACCGGCAAGGACTTCCGGCTGGGCGAAGACTGGGAGCTCACCCAGGCCGTCATCGATGAGCACCCCGCTCTGCACGGCCTGCGGAACACGGACATCCTTATGGGCATCTCTGTGCTGATCACGCTTGAGAAGCGCACTCGGGACGCGGCCCGAGGAGTGACCGGCAAGAAGCTCAGCCAGACCAGCGCTCGGCGCGAGGACATCCTCAGCATGGAGCTGCAGGACTACCGCCGCGTAGCACCCCTCATGCGCAGGGCCCTGCCTGCCGTCGCCCGTCATCTGCGCTCGCTGCACATTCATAACGCTCCGGGAGTTCCCTACCGCAGCCAGCTGATCAGCCTCGCCGTGTTCTACGTTCTGCTGGGTGAGCGGGCAGAGGAGCACGCTGTCCGCGCGCGGATCAATCAGTGGTTCTGGTGCGGCGTGCTCGGTGAGCAGTACGGCGCCACGATCGAGACCAAGCTCAGCAGGGACGCCGAGCAGGTTCCGCGTTGGGCAACCGGGGAAACTGCGGAAACACCGGACACTGTGGCCCGCGCGAATTTCGCCGAGACCCGGCTGGGATCGCTGCGCACCCGGCAGTCTGCCGCCTACAAGGGCATCTACGCACTGCTCATGGCGCAGGAGCGCCCCACGAAGGACTGGATGCTGGATCGAGACCTGGACTTCACCTCCTACGACGAGCTACAGGTGGATATCCACCACGTATTCCCGAAGAAGTGGTGCAACGAGAACGGCATCGAGGACTGGCGCCGCGAGAGCATCATCAATAAGACGCCACTCGCGCAGCGCACGAACATCCACCTCGGTGGCGAGTCTCCGGCCACGTATATGAAGCGACTGGACCGCAAGGGGCTCACCCCCGAGCAGGTCGACGCCCACGTCGCCACCCACGCCATCGACCCGGCACTACTCCGGGCAGGCAACTTCTCTGCCTACTTCGACGACAGGCGCGGCCGTCTCGTCCAGCTCATCGAATCTGCTATGGGCAAATCCGTGACTCGAGACTGGGAGGTCGATTCAGAGCACACGGTGGTGTCATAGCGTCGAAGCAACACCCCCGGTCGGCGGGGGTCTGATCGGTGGAGTGTGCGGATGGCGCGGGTGGGGTTGTCGTTCAGTGACAGGTCGGAGATCTCGACGGCCTCGAAAGCGGG
>NZ_JALLAL010000078.1:0-7158 GCF_023062615.1 Brachybacterium sp. Marseille-Q7125
TCACCAGTATCGCCGAGGAGATCAACAATCGACCCCGCCGCCGACTGGGCTATCTCACGCCCACCGAGGCATTCGCCCGACTACTCGCCGGCGAGCCCCATGTTGCTTCGACGCCTTGACATCGCCCGGGTAGACTCTCAGCGTAGGACCCAGATGATAATTGTAACTGTTTGGGTTAATCATTGCAGGTTCAAACGGAGAAATCGTGATAGAACCGGATGACACCTGGGCTCGAATCTCGTCAGCGGTAAGGATCACGCGACAGCCCTCCGTCGGATTGTCCATCCAATGATGCCAAGCCCGATAACAGACACGACGGCGGCGCCGACGGTGGTTGCCGTGCGTGCCGAGTCTCCCCAAGCGCTAGCGAGCACGAAGGCGACAACGGAGGAGATTAACGCTCGAAGCAAGATGGCGTCGGCGACATAGCGTGTCCCCTGGCCCGCAGCTTGATCGGCGTGAGTGGCAGCCGTCATCAACTGCCCGTAGAGCGTCGCAGAAGAGATTCCGAGTAATAGCGCCCCCGCCACAAAAAATATGGGGTCGTCCTCCTTTAGCCACAACAGCGCGCCCGCGCCTAGCGCAACCAGCGTCCCGCCGGAATTCATCCATCCAGTGACCCGGACTGTCCAGGCGCGATCGAGGGCCAACGCCGTCGCAAGAGCAGCCGCAACCGCCAGTGCAGCGGTTGTAGCGGCGAGTGTCATGGCCGCTCCCCCGGATTCCCGAACGAGAAGAGGCAGGACGGTTCTTAGCGGATCGGCGAAGGCGGCCAGTATGAGCAAGGTGAGCGGAGAAAGAACCCGAATGCTGCGCAGCAATTGCCCTCGGCTCCGGCCACGTTCCTCCTCCCCAGGAGCCACCGCGGACTCCACCTCGCTGTGCTCCTCTCCGTCCGCCGAGGGGGCGGCGAGGGGATATTTACGGGTTCCCCACCCAACGACCGCCGCCGCCGCCGTGTTCATGGTGATATTCAGGAAAGGCAGCACCCAGAGGAGCGAGGCTGATGCCACAACAAGCGACCCGGCCAGCGGGCCGACAGCCGCCGCTACCTGGAACGCCGCACTGTCCGCCATCAGTCGGCGTGGCCTCCCGGCCGGATTTCCTCCCCACCGGGCCACCACTGTCACCCATGATGGTCCATTCGCGCCGCTCATGAAGGTCGTGATGCCCGCGAGCACAATGATTCCGACGGCGCCGCCCAGACCGGGGACGGGCGCAGCCTGCCCTGCGATCCATAGCCCTAGAGCCGCCAATCCGACTCCTTCACCAAGCAGCAGCACAATCGTGGTGCGCCGCAGTCCCAGCCGGCTAACGACTAGTGGATTGAGCCGGGTACCAAGCATAAGCGTGGCTAGAAATACTGCTTGGTTCAAACCAAGAAAGAATGAGGGTAGCGAGGGCGTACTTAACAGCCAAATGGCGAGGAACGTATTGGCGCTAGTGCAGGTATTCGACGCGGCTTGGGTGATAAGCAGGGGGACAAGGCCGCGACCCTTAACGTTCAACGCTCCAAAGACAGTAGCCGTTGAGCCAACTGTCCCCCAAGTTGCTCTTCGATGCTGAGCATAGGGTCGCCGTAAGTAAGCACCCAGTTAGGATATTCCTCAGGTCCAGTACCTGGCACGTTCTCCGTGCAAGCAAGGCCGAGAAAATCGGGGTAATAGATGCTGACTAGGTCCGGCCGTGAAGAAAACGCGAAGGCATATATGGAATATATCGCCTCGGCGATACTACTAGTTGGCCCCACTCCGAGCTCAGCTAGGTCAACCAGCCGCTGCTCCTCCGCCCGTTTTAGGTCTTTTCCCAGCCGACCTTTGCGGTCCAGCAGCCGAAGATCGTCGCCTGTGATGAAACGCGCAGTCGAGCTCGTGTCATGGAAGGCTGTGAGCAACATCGATTCCTCACGCCCTTCGGTAGTAAGGCCTGTTCGCAGCGAGCCATCACTGCCACGAGCCCACCAAACTACGTCGGTCCCGAGAACACCGTTTTCCTTGAGTGATTCACGGAACCCGGGCGGTACATTGCCGAGATCTTCCCCGACGATCAGCTTTCCGCGTTCGACTACCTCGCGCACCGCCCGCATCTGATTTTCGATGTCATAGTTGACATAGGTCCCCGCTCCCCCGGGAAGGCGCGCCCAGAGACGCTGCATGCCCAGAACATGATCAATACGGAGACCGCCGACCGGCGCCACCCCATAGGCTAAGGCGAGCGTCTGAGCGCAGGCGCGGCGTCGATCCGAGTGGGGCACGGGGAACGCGAGTTGCCAGTCCTGCCCATCTGGCACATAGTCATCGGGCGGCGTGCCGATACTCAGATCCCTGCAATAGCACCCGGCGAAAACTTCGTGGTCGATCCCGTCCCGAGAAGAGCCCACCTGTAGATCGCCAACTACGCCGATGTCCATGCCCGCGGCGCGCAGCACTCTGTCGATCGCGGCGAGTTGAGAACGAAGAATTCGCTGCGACCACACCATAAATTCTAGTTTTTGCGGTTCGTCGAGCGACCCTAAATAGATCTGTTCAGCGCCCATCCGCCGCAGATACCGCAACAAGGCGGAAGCTAGCAAAGTCTCCAACGAGTCGACGTTGGTTTCGGAGCGAAGCGGCTTGTGCTGCACGAAAATACGGCGTAACGCCTCGGCCTTCAGCTTGACGACACTCAAA
Source organism: Brachybacterium sp. Marseille-Q7125 (assembly GCF_023062615.1). NCBI lineage: Bacteria > Bacillati > Actinomycetota > Actinomycetes > Micrococcales > Dermabacteraceae > Brachybacterium > Brachybacterium sp. Marseille-Q7125. The sequence goes on from NZ_JALLAL010000078.1 coordinate 2,670, forward strand.
TCGGCGCGACCGTTCCGGGAGCTTATGTTCAGTTGGGCGCCCCGCCGAGACAGTTCCTCTCGATCAGCGATCTGAAGCGAGTCCCATCCAATGACGGCCGGCACCTCGACATAGCGCAAGCTGTGCAAAAAACGGCTTACCGGGGAGTACGGCGAGGGATCAATCTGACCTCCAAAGCCGACCGCCTCCCAGTTGGTGGGGCCGATAGCCACGAAGTCAGCTCCGTCCGCGGCCGCTCGCAAGCCCAACCGTCGTAGAGAACCGTAGTCACCGCTTCCCCACGTTGAGTCATCGACAAGTGGCGCTAACTGCAAATGTACGCCCCACCGCCGGCGTCGTGCCAGCGGTCGTCCTCCAGTCTCCTGGTCGAGCTCCAACGACAGTGGATCGCCGTAAGCATCGTCGAGCAGTTGGGCTACGGCGCGTTGCACTGACGTAGGCACTTTGATTTTCTCGCCATGGCGGTCTACGTATTGACCTTGCACGGCTGATGCTGAAATCACCATTGATTGGCCTTGGGTCTTTTGCATCTTGGGTGCAGCCGTTACCGTGCGTCCTCGCAGCAGTGCAAGACGGTAGACGATTAGCCGCACCGAACGTTACTGACCGGTTCCAGGCCACCCTACCACAGTGTGGCTCCCATCCGCAAACCCGCCCTATTGCCCGTCGGTGTCCGTAAACGGGCTCTTCACGAACGAGGGTGTAGGTGGGGTCTGAAGCCTCCGGCTTCGAGCAGGCTGCGCGCGACGTAGTTCGTGAGGTTCCTGAAGCCGAGCGCGGAGCCGCGGAGGTGTTCGAGTCGGCCGTTGATCGCCTCTGTTGGCCCGTTCGATGTGCCGGGGCGATCGAAGAACGCGAGGATGTCGGTGGCGCGCTGGCCCATGGTGCGGCCGAGCCGGCGGATCTCTACGAGCGCGGCGGGGACGCCGGTGGTGATCGCATCGATCGCGGCGTGCATCATCTGTTTGGCCTTCTTCTTGTCGGGTTCCCGGTAGGCGGCGACGATGCGCTGGTAGATACCCCAGGTCGCTTCGACTTCGACGTGCTCTTCGATCGCGAACACAGCGTCCAGGCGGGCGGTCTGTTTCTCAGTGAGCAGGTCCGCGCCGGTGTGCAGGGTGCGGCGCGCTTTGTAGAGCGGGTCACCGGCGCGGCCGCGATGCCCGACCGTGTCCTGCTGCACTCGGCGTCGGCACTGGTCCAACGCGTCGCCGGCGAGGCGGACAACGTGGAAGGGGTCCATGACCGGGACGGCGTCGGGGAGTTCTTCGGCGGCGGCCGTCTTGAAGCCTGCGAACCCGTCCATCGCGACGACTTCGATCCGCTTGCTCCACTCGGGCGGGCGCGCCGCGAGCCATTGCTTGAACACCGCCTTCGAACGACCCTCGACCATGTCCAGCAGCCGCGCGGGGCCGGTCTTGTCGCGGGCCGGGGTGAGGTCGATGATCACGGTGACGTACTTGTCACCGAGGCGGGTGTGCCGCCAGACGTGCTCGTCGACGCCGATCGTGGTGACCCCGTCGAACCGACCAGGATCGTCGATGAGTCGACGCTTGCTTGCCCTCCGCGAGCACCGCAGTGTTCGCGGCGCTCCAGGAAACCCCGAGACCCGCGGCGACACGGGTCACGGTGAGGTGGTCGATGACGATGCCCCGCAGCGCCCACTCCACGCCAAGGCGGGAGATCTTCGCTCGTGGCGCGGCGGCGCGAGTCATGTCCTGCCGCCACGTCCGTCGGCAGTGCGCGCACCGGTAGCGGCGGACCCGGACCAGAAGCGTTGTCGGCCTATGCCCGAACGGCTCATGCGCGAGTCGACGCGTCACCGTGTCCCGCGACACGCCCTCCGCCCCGCACTTCCGACACCAGGGGTCCACCTCGACCGGCCGACACTCGATCATCGCCCGGTCCCGCTCGATCAGCTGGCCGACCGCTTCGAGTCCGAGTTCATCGAGGCGGCAGAACGTGGTCAGGTCAGGGGTCGCGAAAGTAGAGTGGAGCACGTCGAGGTCTTTCGGGATGGCGAGCGTGAAGAACTTCCATCATCCGGGAGACCTCGACCCCTACCCGGCCACCGACGCGCTCACCCGACTACACCCTCGTTCGCGAAGAGCCGGTAAAGACGAGAGCCGGGCGCGTAGCCTTCCATCCACGAACGTCCCGGAGGCCAGTAACAACCATCTTCTGCGCGACGGCGCCATGGGGGACGTCAGGTTCATCGATTCCGAGTTTTCGTGAGGCACGGTTTCCGAAGACAACAGCTGCCGGAACAGGGAAGAGGTCGTCTTTCGGACGCACCTGCTCGAGGTCCCAGAGCTCAGTGAGGAAGCCCCGGAGCGTGGGCCCCCAGTTGCCGGCACGGAAGCCTTCGTACTGTTGACGGGAGAGGACGGCGAGCGGGGTAACAAAGGCGAAGGTTCCACCATCGTTGAGGTACTTCTCGACGGCGCGAACGATGAACAGCCCCACCAGGTCCTGTTGTGTCGCGAGCTTCTTACCGTGCCAGAGGTTGCGGTCCTGGCTGAACTGGCGGAACTGCTCTTGCATGCTCGCGGTCATGTACCGGTAGGCGACCCACGGAGGGTTGCCAATCAGGACATCTACTCGTCGGTTCTGCATGGACAGCCAGAGGGGGGCGGACCTGGTTGCGGACGAAGTACCCCCAGATGCTGTCGCGCCCTTCGCTGTTGAGATCGGCAAGCAGGTTGAAGGTCTCGCGGAGGGCCTCAGCGTCAGCACCATCAGGGATGGCGTACTTGCGCAGAATCCGGCTGGGGTCCGGGCGGTTCGCGTGGCGCTCAGTGTGGGTCTTGGCGAGCTCGGTGAGGTCAGCGACGAGGCGGTCGAAGGTGCCAGCGTCGTCGATGGTCGACAGGGGGAAAGCCAGAACGTGGGCGATCTCAAACAGGGTCCCACCGGCTGCGTGGTCCGAAACGGTGAGGTCGTCACCCCGAGTGTCGATGCGGATTGTGTCAGTCTCGCCGCCAGCGGGCTGGAACCACTGGATGGAGTCGCCGAGGTGCACGGGAACCCATACATCACCGCGGTCGCGGGAGAGCCTCTCTCCCAGGGCAAGGAGGAAGGTGATGCGGGCCAGAACGATTGACACGGGATGAATGTCGAGCCCGAAGACGTGCGTCTGGACATGGTCGACGATCGCACGGTTGACCCAGCCCTCGGCCTCGCCAGCGTCGGCAATGCGGCGGACGGCATGGAAGATGAACGTGCCGGACCCGCAACTGGGATCGAGGGCCTTCTGGATCAGTGGCTCGCTGATGGCCTTCTCGACGATGCCCTCGGCGAGCCAGTCCGGCGTGTAGTACTCCCCCAGGCCCTTTCGGGTGTCGGAGTTGATGATCGACTCGTACAGGACCTTGAGGACGTCATGCTCGACGTCGCTCCAGTCGAAGACATCTACGCGGCGGATCAGGCGGGCGATGAACTTCTCGCCGTCGGGACCGGCGGCCAGGACCCAGTCGAAGAAGCCGGCTTCCATCACGCCGTGGATGCCAGCGTTGTCGAATTCGGCGCCCTCGATGAACCGGGGGATGTCGCGGACGGCCTCGGCGAGTGGAATCTCCATGACGGCGTGGCCGATGGCCATGGCCTCCAGGACCAGCAGCGTATGGTCGATGAACAGGTCATCGCTGTCGCTGATGCCGGTACCGAGCGCGGAGCGCAGCAGGCGTGCCCATAGCTCACGCTTGAGCCGAATCGTCGGATCCTCGCGCAGCCGGCGATACAGCGACTCGAGATAGGCGGAGTCCTGCGCGTACGCGGGCGAGCTCGCACCGATGTTGGCTTCGATGGTGTGGCGTGTGGGCTTCAGATGCGAGTGCGTGGCCAGCACTGCCTGGAGCCACTCCACCAACGAGGGCCTTGGTCCGGGCGGCTCAATGTGAAGGTCGAGCGTCGCTCGAACGCCCCCGTCGCGGGATCAACCTCGTACAGCCACCAGTTGCGGCCATCGGTGAGAATGCCGTTGTAGCGGGACTGATCCTGCTCCGTTCGGGTAGCGACGTAGCCAGCGAGCTGGACGATGTAGCCCCGCGCGGCGTCCTCAGTGTCCAGGCGCTTCTTGACCTCAATCACCGTCGCACCGACAGCAACGTCGATGCGGCGACGCGTCCCGTCCTCGAGCTGCTCCTCGAGCCGTGGCGCGTCGAGGTTGAAACGCGAGCCAAGCAGGAGCATCCGCACGTCAGACTGTATGTCCGCCTCGGTGCGACTCGTCGCGTCCGGGCGGGCGAGGCGAGCGAAGACCTTGTCGTCATTGTCCATGCGGACATTGTCGCTCATGAGAAGCCCACCGTGGCCAGTGAGGCTTGACAGGTCTCGGCGCCGGCGTACATACTTGCCGCATTGCGGGTTATAGGACAAAATGTGTGTATGGCCCGGGCGTGTCATGGCTGGTGTCGGCCGGCCCAGCCGTGGCGGATGCTGTTGCCGTCTTCGGGTGAGAAGTGGGTTCCGAGCTGGGGTTTCGGGTCTG
>NZ_JALLAL010000079.1:0-7056 GCF_023062615.1 Brachybacterium sp. Marseille-Q7125
TTCAGCATCAGCCGCAGACTGCGATTATAGACAAGTAGAGCTATAGTCTTTTATATATTCATGATCCTCTATTTCTCGCAGCTCATAGTCTTTTTTATTTTCAAATCCTACTACTGCGCCGGATATCTGCACCTGCAGTATCGTCGGCAGCGTCAGATGTGTGTAAGCGACTGTGTGGGCGTGGGGTGCGCAGCATCGGGGTCGTGAGCGCCGGCGCCGCGGCCGTGGTATGCGCGGCATAAGGGCCGCCCGGTTCGCGAGCAGGGGCACCGACGGGGTATGGTGGTCCGCGTCCAGATGCCCGGCCGAGGCCGCGACAGCGCGATCGACCAGGCAGGACCACCGTTCGCGGGTGTAGTTCAATGGTAGAACTTCAGCTTCCCAAGCTGACAGCGCGGGTTCGATTCCCGTCACCCGCTCCAGAGCGAAAAGGCTGGTCAGGAGAGGTTTCCTGACCAGCCTTCGCTGTGCCCGGGGCGTTTGGAGGGCCCGGAAACTCGTTTTCGTGGGACAACGTGGGACTTCGGCACCCCGCCCCGCGCATCGGTCACCAGCACTTCACAATCGGCAGGGGCTAGAGGGCCCCACCCGAAAACTCCCTCGCCCCGCCTCTTGCGCTGCGGCCCCTCGCGGGCGTACCGTACTGGAAACGTTTCCAGAGGCTGCACCACACCCTCGCACACCCCATGTGGAAACGTTTCGCGATGAGGCGGAAAGGAGGAGCGATGACCCGACCCACGATCAAGGACGTCGCCGCGCAAGCGAAGGTCGCCATCAGCACCGCCTCCCGCGCCCTATCCGGCAACGGCTACGTCTCCCCCACCACGCGCGAGGCCGTCGAGGCCGCCGCCCGCGACCTGGACTACACCCCGAACGCCCACGCACAGAGCCTGCGCTCCGCCCGCTACGGAACATTCGCGCTGCTCATCCCAGACATCCGCAACCCCTACTTCGCGGAGCTCGCGCACCAAGTGGAGATCGCGGCCCGCGCACAGGGCCGCACCGTGCTGCTGGGCAGCGCCGCGGAATCCCCCGAGCTGATGCTCGAATACATGGAGGTGCTACGCCGCCAGCGCGTAGACGGCATCATCACCGCGCCGTTCGACTCCGCGATCGACGCCCTCACCGCGCTGCACGAGGCACGCTTCCCCCTCGTGTTCCTGGATCGCCGGGTGGAGACGCTGCCGGTGCCGTCGGCCACGTCGGACACCTCCGGGGCGATCCGTGACGCACTTGCCCACCTGCACCACCAGGGCGTGCGACGCCTGGGGCTGCTGGCCGGCCCGCGGGAGACCTCCACCGGCCGCGAGCGCCTCGCGCAGGCCCTTGAGCATGCGCGTGCCCTGGGGCTCGAGCCGGTGGTGCGCCACGGCTCCTTCGTGGAGACCTCCGGGCACGACAACATGCTCAGCCTGCTCGAGCACGGCGTGGAGGGCGTGCTGGCCGCGGATTCGCTGATGTCCGTTGGCGCGGTGCGTGCCCTGCATGAGCGTGGCATCCGCCCCGGCGAGGACCTGCCGCTGGTGGGTTTCGACGCCGTGCAGTCCCTTGTCCTCATCCACCTGGAGATCCCGCTGATCATCCAGGACATCCCCGGCCTCGCCCATGCCGCCGTGAAGCAGCTCTCGCAGGAGCTGGACCGCTTCGGCTCGGCGCAGGACGTGCATCTGCCCGCCACCCTCGATCTGCGCGGCGCCGGTGCCGCGCCCACCCCGGGAGCTGATCATGAACAACGCTGAGACCCCGATCCTGCAGCTGGAGGGGGTGAGCAAGTCCTTCGGCCCCGTGAACGTCATCGACGATGTCACCGTCCCGGTCTACCCCGGGAAGGTGACCGTGCTGCTGGGCGAGAACGGCGCCGGGAAGTCCACCCTGATCAAGATGATGTCCGGCATCTATCAGCCCGATGCGGGGCGGATCATCGTGGACGGCTCCCCCGTGCAGCTGCCCGATGTGAAGGCCGCGGAGAAGCTCGGCATCGCCACCATCCACCAGGAGCTGAACCTGGTGCCGCAGCTGAGCGTCGCAGAGAACATCACGCTGGGCCGCGCCCCCTCGCGGCTGGGAATGGTGGATCGCGGGGCGATGCGCCGCATCGCCAAGGAGGCGCTCGAGCGGATCGGCCTGGACGTGGACCTCGGCACCCCCGTTGGCGAGCTGGGGGTGGCCAAGCAGCAGCTGGTGGAGATCGCCAAGGCTCTCTCCCAGCAGGCGCGGGTGCTGATCCTCGATGAGCCGACGGCGGCACTCACCGGCCCGGAGATCCGCCAGCTGTTCACCGTGGTCCACGAGCTCAAGCGCGAGGGCGTGGGCATGGTGTTCATCTCCCACCACCTCGATGAGCTGCCGCAGATCGGCGACCTGGTGTGCGTGCTGCGCGACGGGAAGTTCGTCGCGGAGGTCCCGGCAGACACCCCGGAGGCGAAGCTCGTCTCCCTCATGGTGGGCCGCGACATCGACGACCAGTTCCCGCGCGAGCGCCCCGAGACCCCGGGCGCGCCGCTGCTGCAGGTGGAGGGCCTCACCCGCCATGGCGTGTTCGAGGACATCTCCTTCGAGGTCCGCGCCGGTGAGGTGCTGGGCATCGCCGGGCTGGTGGGCGCGGGCCGCACCGAGGTGCTGCGCGCCATCTTCGGCGTGGACCGCACAGATGCCGGCACCATCACGGTGGAGGGAAAGCCGCTGCCGACGGGGGATGTGTCCGCCTCGATCCGCGCAGGCATGGGCCTCGTCCCTGAGGACCGCAAGGGTCAAGGCCTGATCCTGGATGCGTCCGTGCAGGAGAACGCGGGGCTCGCCACCCTCGTGCCGACGGGCCGCTACGGCCTCGCGGATCTCACGGGGCAGCGTCGCCGCTCGAGTGAGGTCACGAAGACTCTCGGGGTGCGGATGGCGAGCATCGACCAGCCGATCCGCAACCTTTCGGGCGGCAATCAGCAGAAGGTCGTGTTCGGCCGCTGGGTTATGGCGAGCTCCCGTCTACTGCTGCTGGATGAGCCCACCCGCGGTGTGGATGTCGGCGCGAAGGTCGAGATCTACCAGCTGATCAACCAGGTCACCGCTGCTGGCGGCGCCGTCGTGATGGTCTCCAGCGAGCTGCCCGAGGTGCTGGGCATGAGCGACCGGATCCTCGTGATGAGCGGCGGGCGGATCGCGGGTGAGCTGCCCGCTGAGGGCGCCACCGAAGATGCCGTGATGTCACTCGCCGTCTCCAACACCGTTCCCGCGGTCTGAACCGCCGCCCCTACCCGTGAAAGGACTTTGACGATGATGTCGCATACCCCTACAGCGGCGGGCCCGGGCTCCGCCTCCCCTGACGACGCCCCGGGCAGCGCCCCCGGCACCACCCCAGGCTCCGCCCCGTACAGCACCCCCGGCGGCGCCTCCGCGCAGAAGAAGTCGACCTTCCTCTCCCGACTGGGCGATTGGGCGCTGAACAACGGTGCGCTGGTGGGCCTGATCCTGCTGTGCATCGGCCTGTTCATCGCCACGCCCGCATTCCTCACCGTCCCGAACATCATCAACATCGGCATCCAGGCCTCGGTGATGGCGATCCTCGCCTTCGGGATGACGTTCGTGATCGTCACCGCCGGGATCGACCTGTCCGTCGGCTCCGTGGCGGCGCTCGGCGCGATGGTCTCCGCGTACTCCTTCGCGTCCCTGGAACTGCCGGGGATCCTCACGCTGCTGATCGGCCTGCTGGTGGGTCTGCTGGCGGGGGCGATCTCGGGGCTTGCGATCGCGTACGGGAAGCTGCCGGCGTTCATCGCGACGCTCGCAATGATGAGCGTGGCCCGCGGGCTGACGCTCGTGATCTCGCAGGGCAAACCGATCCCCACCTCGGAGTCCGTGTCCTTCCTGGGCTCTTCGGTGGCGGGCGTGCCGGTGCCGATCTTCGCGATGGCGATCGCGGGGCTGCTGTGCTGGTTCATCCTCTCCCGCACCGTGCTGGGCCGCTCGATGTACGCCGTGGGCGGCAATGAGGAGGCGGCGCGCCTGTCCGGCATCCCGGTGAAGAAGGTGCTGGTGAGCGTGTACGCGCTCTCGGGCCTGTTCGCGGGACTCGCGGGCATGGTGCTGGCCGGCCGGCTCTCCTCCGCGGGACCGCAGGCCGGCGCCGGCTACGAGCTCGACGCGATCGCCGCGGTCGTGATCGGCGGGGCCTCGCTCGCGGGCGGCTCCGGCCGCGCTACCGGCACCCTGATCGGCGCGATCCTGCTGGCGGTGATCCGCAACGGCCTGAACATCATGAACGTCTCGAGCTTCTGGCAGCAGGTGGTGATCGGCCTGGTCATCGCCGCGGCGGTCGGCTTCGACGTGCTGCGTCGGAAGAAGACGAGCTGATGCGGGCGGGCCCGCAGGGACACGGCCGACGTCGGCCCACCCGTGCGGGCACCACCCACCCGGCACCGTGCACGTCGGTGCCCCACCACCTAGCGCCGCGCACGTCGGCGCCCCACCCCACCATCCATCTATCCCGCCGACGGGTCGCCGCTGACCCGTCCGACACCCAAGGAGAAACCATGTCCATCCAGCTCATCACCCGTTCCACGCTCGCCTCTCGCCGCTCGGTGCTGGCCGCCTCCGGGGCGGTCCTCGCGGGCCTGACCCTCGCGGCCTGCAACCGCGGCGGCGGCGACGGCGGGGAGGGCGGCGCCGGTGGCCGCGTCACCCTCGCCGTCTCCACCCAGACCAACCCGTTCTTCGTCCAGCTCGTCGAGGGCGCGAAGGCGGAAGCCGAAGCCCAGGGCGTCTCCCTGGATGTGCAGGACGCCTCCGATGATTCGGCCCGCCAGGCCGATCAGCTGGCCAACGCCATCACGCAGGGCTCAGCCGTCGTGATCGTGAACCCCACCGATTCCGATGCGGTCTCCACCTCCGTGGAGGCGCTGAACAACGCCGATATCCCGGTGATCGCCGTGGACCGTTCCGCCTCCAGCGGCGAGGTAGCCAGCTTCATCGCCTCGGACAATGTGGCCGGTGGCGCGCAGGCCGCGGAGGCTCTCGCCGCGGCGATCGGCGAGTCCGGGAAGGTGCTGCACCTGCAGGGCACCCCGGGGGCGTCGGCCTCGCGGGACCGCGGCCAGGGCTTCACCGAGAAGATCGCGGAGTACGGGGACATCGAGGTGGTCGCCACGCAGACCGCGAACTTCGACCGCGCCGAGGGCCTGGATGTGGCCACGAACCTCCTGCAGGCGAACGCCGACGTGGTCGGCATCTTCGCGGAGAACGACGAGATGGCGCTCGGCGCGATCGAGGCGCTCGGCAACAAGGCCGGCTCCGAGGTGTTCGTGGTGGGCTTCGATGGCACCGCCGATGGCATCGCCGCGATCGAGTCCGGCACCCTCGAGGCGACGATCGCGCAGCAGCCCGAGGAGCTGGGCAAGCAGGCGGTGCAGCAGGCGAAGGCCATCCTGGACGGCTCCGAGGCGGAGGCCGAGATCCAGGTCGAGGTGGTCACCGTCTCCGAGGAGAACGCGGGCGATTTCCAGTGAGCCGCCAGGGCAGCATCGTGGTGGTCGGGTCCGTGAACGCGGACCTGATCACCACGGTGGCCCGGCATCCGCTGCCGGGCGAGACGCTGCACGGCACCGGCGGGCACGTGCTGCCCGGCGGGAAGGGCGCGAACCAGGCGGTGGCCGCGGCACGGCTGGGCGGCCAGGTGACGATGGTCGGCGCGGTGGGCGATGACGCTAACGCCCAGCCGGCCCTTTCGGGGCTGCGCGCTTCCGGCGCGGACCTCACGCGGGTCCGCACCGTCCCCGGGCCGACGGGCCTGGCGGTGATCACCGTGGATGAGGCCGGGGAGAACACGATCATCGTGGTCGCCGGCGCGAACGGCGAGGTGTCCGTGGCCGACGACGTGGAGCCTGCCGCGGACCTGCTCGAGGCCGCGGCAGTGGTGGTCAGCCAGTGCGAGGTGCCGCGCGCGGTGGTGGATGCGCTGCCGGGGCATGTGCGCGGCCGCTTCATCCTGAACCCCTCCCCCGTCATGGAGCTGAACCGGCAGACGCTGCTCGCGGCAGATCCGCTTGTTGTCAACGAGCACGAGGCGGAGCTGGTGCTGCAGCTGCTGGGCGGTGGCTCCGACGGGTCGCCGGCCGGGGCCGTGCGGGCGCTGCTCGGCGCTGGGGTGCGGTCCGTGGTGCTGACGCTCGGCGCCGCGGGGTCGCTCGTGGCGGAGGGTGCGCGCGGGGCCCGTGGCGCCGGAGCGGCCGATGGGTCGGTCCGCACCGGGGCTGCGAGTTCGCTCGGGTCTGGGGCTGTGGATGCTCCGGTCACCGCGGTCGAGGCGGTGCGGGTCCAGGCTGTGGACACGACCGGCGCGGGCGATGCCTTCACCGGCGCGCTCGCGGTGCGTCTGGCCGCGGGCGATGACCTCGTGGCCGCCGCCCGCTACGCCACCCGCGTGAGCGCCTTCGCCGTCCAGGGCCACGGCGCCCAGCCGTCCTACCCCAGCAGCGAGGATGCGCTGCCGGGTGGGGATGGTGAGGTGGAATGAGGCGCTCGGGGATCCTGCATGCGGAGCTGAACCGGCAGCTGAGCCTGCTGGGCCACACGGACACGGTGGTGCTGGGCGATGCCGGGCTGCCGATCCCGCGGCATGTGCCGGTGGTGGACCTGGCGGTGGTGCTGGGTCTGCCGCGGCTGCGACCCGTGCTCGACGCGCTGCTGGAGACGGTGGTGGTGGAGGGCGCGGTCCTCGCCGAGGAAGCGCGCAGCGGCCCGGCGGAGCAGCTGCTGCTGCCCGGTCTGCCGGAGGCAGTGGAGTGGGTGAGCCACGCCGAGCTCAAGACCCGCTGCGCCGATGCCGCCTTCGCGATCCGCACCGGGGAGACCACGCCGTATGCCAACGTGATCCTGCGCAGCGGCGTGCCGTTCTGAGGTGGGGCGGGGGTGGGACGCCCCCCCCCCCGTCCCTTTTACACAACTCCCGGGCCCCGAGACCAGGGAAGGAATCGTATGGCGGCTTTTGCTTGGAAAAAAAAAAAAAAAAAAAAGCATTAAACTCCCGTTCCTTCGCGAATGACTAGTAGTTCGCTTTCACCTCTCTGC